>JAFAEA010000048.1 GCA_023424355.1 Chloroflexota bacterium
TCCAGTAGCCAATCATCATCCACGCGGGCAGCAAGGTCATGGTGATGAACACGCCCAGGGTGATGAGTGTGCGAATGCGTCCATTGGGGAAGAGCACGATGTACGCGGCCAGCAAGCCGGAAATCGCGCCACTGGCACCGACCATCGGGATCATGCTGTCCGTCCCCACAAGTACCTGTCCCAGGCCGGCGGCGATTGCGGTGGCGAGATAGAAGAGGGTGTATTTCACGTGCCCCATCACATCTTCCACGTTGTCGCCGAAGATCCAGAGGAAGAGCATATTGCTTCCGAGATGGAACCACGAGCCGTGCATGAAGGCACTGGTGATGAGCGTGTACAGATTGGAGCCGGATGAGATCTCGGCCGGTACCACCGCCCAATTATCGAGAAATGCAGCGTGATCGCGCGGACTGAGGGTCCATTGGTAGAAGTAGATGGCCACATTCAGCACGATAAGCGCCCACGTTACATATGGGGTACTTCGCCTTCCGTGATTGTCATCGCTAATTGGCAGCATGCTCGTATTTCCTCGGGATACGGAAAGGCGCGGACGAGTTCAGTTCGTCCGCGCCCGCCATTGAAACCAGTCTAGTTGGTGACGTTGTTCATCGACCCGCTGACCCAATCGATCAGCTTCTTGCGATTCTCCTCGCCGCTTCCCGGGGCAAAGAGCAGACCGGCGATGAGGCCATAAACAAAGAACTTAACCGCGGTGCGTGCATTGCGAATCATGAATTTCCTCCTGTACTACCTGTTTATCAATCTATTTCTGAACGGATGGTGATTAGTTTTCCAGACCACCAAGCTTCGGGAACTTGCGCATGTTGGCGCCTGGTGTTCCCGCGGTATCCGAAACGGCTTCCACCGGGCTGGCCGCCGTGATCGGCGCAGTGGACTGACCAGAAGCGGTTGTCTGGCTCGAAGGAGCAGCAGTGGCTTCCGTGCCGTTTTCCGGTGCCGGATCGCCCCAGGCATAGCGCTTGGCGCGAATGCTTTCGGAGCCGTAACTACCGGTGGATTCCGGTGTGGTTACTGCCGCTGGCTGGGCCGGTGGTACCACCGGAGCCGCGACTTCTGGAGATGCCGTCGCTGCAGGCTGGGCAACCTCGGTGGCGACTTCCGGTGCCGGCTCGCCCCAGGCGAATCGGTTGGCGCGAATGCTATCGCTTCCCGTAGCAGCTGTCGCATGTGCGGCCGCAGTGCCAGGAGCCTCGGAGCTGGTGGCCGTCTCTGTGCCGGTGCTGGTTGCAGCCGGAGCCGATGCGGCCGGCTTGGCCACTGGCTGAGATTGGGCTGTGGCAACGGATCCGTTCTGATTGGCGGTCTTGCCAAGCTCGACGCCAACAATCGGCGCAAGCGTGTGCTCCACCTTGCTGAGAATCTTGCCTCCCACACCCGGGGTGTGAACCGTATCCGAAACGGCGGTTTCGTTCTGGTTTACCGGACCACTGGCAAGCTTGCCGCGCAGCTCATCGCCACTCATAGGAGTTTTCCAGAGCGCGTAGGCAGCACCTGCTACGGCACCGACAACGGCTCCGAACACCCAGGTTTTGTTGCTGTTCTTCTTGTTCGCCACAGCGAATCCTTCCTCGTACTATCATCATGCTGTCATGGATACTTGCCATACCTGCGAGTATCCGATAGACCAACAGTCTATCGCCATTTGCGTGCCACGCACCGCCTTGAAAGGTATGTGTTGACAGAATCACCCACACCTCTTGCCTTAAAGATTGCCACACACATTCGCCAGCAGGGGCCGGTGAGCTTCGCGTGGTTCATGGATACCGCCCTCTACGATGACGAGCATGGTTACTATCGCCAATCGGGACGCAAACCCGGTCGCGGAGGCGATTTCATCACCTCGCCGGAACTGCACCCGTTTTTCGGCAACACCCTCGCCCGCCAGGTAGCGGAAACCTGGGACGCGTTGGGGCAGCCGCATCATCTCATCGTGCGCGAGCACGGCGCCTCCAGCGGCGGTCTTGCCTACGATATTCTGGTGGCCCTCGCCGAGAAGGCTCCGGATGTGCTGGATGCCGTGGATTACCGCCTGGTCGATGTGAACACCCATCGGATGGAAGAAGCTATCGCCGCGATGGGCGAGATCGGGTTCGGGGATCATGTTCGTGCCGAGCATCCGGATGCCATCAGACCAGAACCCGGGATGGTGCTCGCTAACGAAGTGGCCGATGCCTTACCGGTGCACCGCTTCGTGATGCGGGATGGTGCCATCCGTGAGCTACTGGTGGATGTCGATGCCCAAGGTGCCTTCACCGATCTCGAGGCCGATCCCCATGCTGAGATGCTGGCTCGCATTGAGGCGCATTTCCGTGCGCATGAAATCGCGATTCCGGATGGCTCGCACTTCGAATTCTCTCCCGCTGCCGCCGGCTGGATCCAATCCATCGCCGCGAATCTGACGCAGGGAGTCGCAATCGTCATCGATTACGGTTACGAGGCCCAAAGGTTGTATCAGGGGCATCTTTTGGAAGGAACAGTGCGAGGATACCGCAAGCACCAGGTTACGGATGATCCGTATATCAACGTTGGCGAGCAGGATCTCACGGCACATGTTGATTTCAGCTTGCTCACCGATGCCGCCACCAAAGCTGGAATGGCCACGTTGGGACTCACCACGCAATCTGAATATCTCACCCGGCTTGGGCTGGGCGATTGGCTGCAGGATCTGCAGATGCAGCCGGATGTTGCCTACGACGAGTACTACCTCGCTCAAAACGCGACCATGCGCCTGATCGACCCTGCCGGGTTGGGACGATTCCGGGTGTTGGGGCTGGCGAAGGGACTTCCATCCGACTTCGCCGCGTTGGGCTTCACCGAGCGCAGCTTCGCGGAAGAACTCGCCAGTCTGTAGGACGGCAATATAGAAGAAGTAATGCCGGTGCCGCTTCCCTAGAATGACAATCAGAACTGGATTGTTTTTCAAAGGAGCGCATCATGTCCAACATTCCTGAACCAACCGCATGGCCAGAAATCGTTTCTCAAGAAGAATGGGAAGCCGCTCGCCTGGAGCACCTCAAAACCGAGAAGGCCCTCACACGCATGCGCGATGCCGTGAGCGCGAGCCGAAAGCGGCTACCGATGGTGGAGATCACCACACCGTACGAATTCGATGGCGAGAACGGCAAGGTCACCTTGTTGGATCTGTTCGATGGACATCGCCAGCTGATTCTGCAGCACTTCATGTTCCATCCGGATTGGGATGCTGGCTGTGATGGCTGCAGCATGATGGCGGATCATGCCGGACCACTCGCGCATATGCGGGCGCGAGATACCACCTATGTCGCCGTGGCTCGTGCACCCCTGGCCAAGCTGCTTCCGTTCCGCGAGCGTATGGGCTGGGAGATTCCCTTCTATTCCTCTTGTGGCACCAGCTTCAATGAAGATTTCGGGGTCACGGTGAACGATGAAGAGGACCAGGGAGTCAGCTTTATGGTGCGCGATGGCGATCGAGTATTCCGCACGGGTTTCAATGGAGGGCGCGGAGTGGAGGATGCCATCAGCACCTTTGGCCTGCTGGATCACACCGTGTTTGGTCGGCAGGAGGAATTCGAGGATTCCCCCGCCGGTTGGCCGAAAACCGAGATGTACAGCTGGTGGCGCCTGCACGACGAATATCAGAACGATACAGATGGCGGCCATTGCCACTAATCGTTAAATTCTGAGTGTACGTATAGAACAGGTGTTCCCATTTGGGCGTATTTGTGATAGAGTGTCCTCACGTTTTGAGTATCTGCACATCGTGAGGTCGCTCTATGCCATTTCTGATTGATCCAGACTCCGATGATATTTTGGTCGACCATACCCGCATGGTTGAGCGTGTTGTTTCCGAAATGCGCAATGAAACTGAACCGCTGCGGCTGGAGGATCTCGCCGAGATCGCGGGACTGAGCCCGTTCTATTTCAATCGCATCTTCAAATCGGTCATCGGCATTCCACCAGGCGAGTTCGCCACCAGTCTGCGGTTCGAGCGCGCCAAGCAGATGCTGCTCACTACACCAGCCAGCGTCACGGAAATCTGTATGGAGGTCGGCTATGGTAGCCTCGGCACCTTCAGCAGTCGCTTCAAGCACATGGTGGGGGTGACACCGGCATCGTTCCGAAATCTGCCGGATGCCGTTGCCGATATGGATTTCTCATCCAACTACTTCAATGCCAGCCCGCAGATTCGCCACATCCGTGGTCGTATCGAGGGCACCATGACCTTCCCGGAGAATCGAAAGGCCAGCATTTTTGTTGGTATTTTCCCGGATGCAATCGCGGTATCGCGACCAGTGGTTGGTCGCATGATCGCGGAGCCGGGGCCGTTCGAGCTCCCGTTTATCCCGTATGGTCGCTGGGTGTTGCTGGCCGCAGCGCTACCGCAGGCCAATGATGCGATGGACCATTTGTTGCCCGCCGGCAAGATCATGGTGGCATCGACCGAGCCGTTCAATCTCTTCCCGGAGAACGAGGTGGTGAAGCAGCACCTCACGTTCCGGGAGCCGCATCCATTGGAGCCGCCATTGGTAACGGCGCTCCCAGCGCTGTTGATGAACTAGGTGAAATCAGGAACCTGATTTGGATGTGGCCCTCGCCGGGATATTCGGTGCCTGATGCGGCTGACGTAGCTGTTCGGAGAATCGCAATAGTTCGGCAATCATCTCATCCATGCGATTCAGCACACGTTCATCGGTAATGCTTACGGTCTCGCGATCGACTGCTCGCTCCGGCACAGCGATATGAGTCGGCACAGTGATGCCCTTCAATCCGCGCACAACCTGCGTCAATCCGCTCAGTACACCCATGCTGGTCATGCCTCCATAGGCCATGAGCGCAACCGGCTTGCCGCCGAGATAGGCTGGTTTATCCCAGCCGAGGAAGATCAGGGCATCCAAAAGGTTCTTGATGGCGCCGCTCATGGTGCCGTGATAGGTGGGCGAGCAGATGATGAGCCCATCCGCCTGACGGATCTGGTCCAGCAGCCATGGAAGGGTCGGTGGGTACTGCTCCAGTTTCCAGTCGGTGCGGAACATCGGCAGATCGAGATCGTAAATCGTGGCGCGAACCACATCGGCTCCGGTGGCGGCAACCTTTTCCAGCGCGACATCCAGCGGTACCAGACTCCAGCTCTTCTCGCTGGTGGTACCACCAATGCCGAGAATCCGAATCGGACCCGGCCCATCGTCCTTGCGGATGGTCGGCCCCTCGATTCCCATCTCCTGCATGTACCAGGCGGGATCGGGCGTGCGGTTCATCACATCCAGTGCGGTTGTGTTGGCTGGCTGGGCTTCGGTGGTGTTTGGTTGTCTTCTGGCGGGGTTGGTCATGTAATGTCCGTTGGTTGATTGCGTATCCGGTTATCGCTTACATCTGCTGGCCGAAAACCGTCCTTCGTCGATGATACTACTGCCTTCATACGGCGCCAGATCAATCGATGTGCTTCATCGGGGTGCCGAACCAGAGGTAGATCACGTAGGCCAGCACCAGCAGACCGTTAATCGCCACTGCCCATTGCAAGCCCACCACATCCGCCATGGCACCAGCGATGAGTCCGCCTGCCGGACTCAATCCCCAGATGGTGGAGTAGGCGGCCATCACGCGGCCGCGGAATGCTTCTTCCACATTGAGCTGAATCAGCGTGTCGTTCATGGTGGTGGCGGTGGCGTAGCCGAAACCGATGAGCGTGATCGCGATCATGCTGAGCACAAAGCTTCCGCTCAGGCCATACACCACAATCATGATGGCGAAGAACGCCATTCCGACCAGCACAATCATGCCTCGCCGCGGCAGGGTGTTGAGTCGGGTGACCAGCAGGGTGCCGGCGAGCGAGCCGATGCCGGCAGCAGTGAGCAGCAGACCCAGACCTTCCGGACCGAGCTTCAGCACATCGCTGGCGATGGCGGGCGTCATGGCCGTATAGCTCATGCCGATCACGATCGGAATGAGATCGATGAAGATCATCGTGCGAATTTCTACGTGATTCCAGATGTATTTGTAGCCATCGATCAACGATGCGAACGGTTTTTGAGTCGCGCTGGATCTCGGTGGTGCTGATGGAATCGATGCCGCCATGCCCACCAGCAGAATCAATAGTGGTGCGGTGGACGCGCCAGAAAGTGCGAAGCTCGCCGCCGTACCGAAGAGGGCAATCAACCAACCGGCGATGGATGGTCCCAGCACGCGGGCACCATTGAATGCCGCCGAGTTGATCGCCACTGCGCTGGGGAGTTCCCGACGCGAAACCAGCATCGGCACGATGCTGAGGCGGGCGGGCCAATCGAACGATGAACCTGCACCCATGATGATTGAGCTCACCACCAGCCAGCCGAAGGTGATGTTGCCGCTCATCACGAGCCAGGCGAGGAACATCATATTGGCGAGAATGATTGCCTGTACCGCCATCAGTACCTTGCGGCGATCGAGCCGATCCAGATACGCACCCGCGAGCGGTCCAAACACCAGTTGTGGTGCACCCTGCACCACACCGATGAG
>JAFAEA010000054.1 GCA_023424355.1 Chloroflexota bacterium
AGCTGATTACCCCGGACCGGAGGATTGGGATACGTACATGTGGGTGGTAGCCCACCCGGATGATCTGGAATTCTCTTCCGCAGGCACGGTGAAGAAGCTCATCAAGGCGGGCAAGAAAGTCGTTCTCATTCAGGTGACTTCGGGTGACCGCGGCACGGGCGACCGAAGTTTCACCCGCGACACTCTGATGGCAACCCGCGAACGCGAAATGAAAGAATCTGCCCGACGTTTGGGCCTGAGTGAGCTCGTGTTCCTGCACGAGGGCGATGGCCATGTAATGCCGGATATCAATCTGCGCGAGAAGATCGTGAAGCAGATCCGCATCCACAAGCCGGATGTGGTGATCACCCACGATCCATTCCGTCCGTATGCCATGCATCCGGATCATCGCGGTGTGGGTCTGGCGACGCACGATTCGGTCTATCCGACGGCTCGCGATCACCTCTACTTCCCGGAGCATCTCGAAGCTGGAATCGAGCCACACAAGACCGCCGAAATCTGGTATTTCGGCTCCGAAGTTCCGGATATCTACATCGATATCACGGATACCTTCGACGACAAGATCGATGCGCTCAAGGCGCACGATTCTCAGGTTGGTATGCGCGATGATCTCGCCGATCTGCTGCGCACCCGCTCGGCCGAAATCGCGAAGGATCAGCCTTTTGAGTTGGCCGAAGCATTCAAATCCGTACGGATGAATCGCTAGCAACGAGCACTGCAATGGCGCATAAAGAGCTAAAAACTCGAGCTGAGGCCACTGGTCAGCAGGCCTGGGGCACCGATTGGCATGTCGATGGCTGGACGATAGCTCCGGGCCGAATCGAGTTGATCGGCAATCACACGGATTACAACGGCGGGCCCGTTCTCGCTGGCGCCATCGACCGTGTGATCGTGATGGCGGCCGGCCCAATCTCGGATCTAGCAGCCATTGAAATCGTGGCAGCCGATGTTGCTCCGGAGGTTGCCACCTGCTACCCGATTCAACTTGGGGATTGGCGGAGCGGTCCGGATGATAACGGTCCCATCGTCTACATCAAAGGCATAGTGGCGACTCTCTTGAGCCGAAGCATCCCAATCCGCATGGGAGTCGGCCTTGCGGTAGCCGGCGATATTCCGCCAGGATTCGGCATGAGCTCGAGTGCAGCGTTTTGCCTTGCAGGCATCCTCGCGCTGACGGTCGATGAAATCGAGCCGTACGAAATGGTCGCCATCGCCCGCGAAGCAGAGCACCGCGCTGGAGCGATGGTTGGCGCCATGGATCAGAGTGCGTCGTTGGCTGGCGAGGTTATCCGCTTCGATGGTCGTGACAATTCGTTCGAGCACATCGAACCGGATCTCGGCAATTACGTATTTGCTGTCGCCGATTCCGGCGTGCAGCGATCCTTACGAACCTCTGCCTACGGAACCAGAGTAAAAGAGACCGAAGAAGCCAGGATCCGACTCAACAACGCCTATGGGCTCGAACTCACGAATCTGGCGGCACTGGAGCCAAATTGGGAGGACGTGTTCCCCACAATCAATCAGCATCTCTCCGATACGCTCATTCGCCGGGTGCGTCATATCGTCACGGAAACGCGACGAGTCAATGCGGCCGAAGATGCAGTGCGCGCCAGCGAATGGATCACATTTGGCCATCTCATGGACGAATCGGGCGCCAGTTCTGCAACCGATTACGATATTAGCGATCCAGTAGTAGAAGAACTGGTGGCGCATTGTCGGAAGCAGAATGGTGTTCTCGGCGCCAGAATGATGGGTGGTGGCAACGGCGGACCGGCTCTCCTACTGCTGGAGAAGGACGCCGTGGATTCGGTGCGGGAATCGCTGGACGAGTTCTATGCAAAACACCCGATCCAGAATCCGGAGCGGGCGTTTCACGTGTGTAGTTTTGGTCCTGGTGCGCATCGGGAACAGGTTTAGTACCCGGCTGCGAGATCCACAACGTTCAAAAGCTCCTCACCCGATTGATATCTGCGGACCTGCTCGGCAGTCAGCTCGATCATGCGCTGATGCGATTGAGGAGAATCGCCAGCAGTGTGGCTGGTGATGATAACGTTCGGCATGTTCCAAAGTGGGCTATCGTCGTTTAGCGGTTCCGGCGAAACGACATCGAGTCCAGCGGCCGCGATATGCCCACTATTCAGTGCCTCGATGAGCGCATCCTGATCGACGGTTCCACCTCGTCCCACATTGTAGAAGCGGGCACCCGGCTTTATGGCCGCGATCATTTTCTTGCTGACGATTTTCTCCGTGGTGGCAGTCATCGGCAAAGAATTGACGATGGCGTCGGCCTGAGCGATTTCTGATTCGAGTTCATCAAATGAGACGCAGCGAGAGAAACCTGGAGCATCCTTACCAGTTCGCGATGCGCCGATGACTTCGCAATTGAACGCGGCCAACCGGACCGCGACTTCCTGGCCGATCTGCCCGGTGCCGAGGCAGAGCACGCGCTGGCCCCCTACTTCGTGGATGGATTTCTTGCCTTCGTCCCACTCTCGCCAGCGCTTGGTGTCCTGATCGCGAATGAACTTCGGCAACTCGCGCGCAAAGGCCAGCATCATGGCAATCACGTGCTCGGCGATATTGGCGGAGTTGGTACCTTTGCCATTTGTGAGCGTGATGCCACGCTCCTCGTAGAGCTTGTGCGGAATACCCTCGACACCTACCCATGGGCGATGATGCCAGACGAGCTCAGGAGCATCCTGCAGCAATTCTTCGCTCAACCCATCGCCGATCAGCACCTGGGCATCCACGATCTCGGCAGGAATCTCATCCCGATTCTCAATCGGCACCAGTTTCGCGTTTGGCGCTGCCTCCCGAATTGCATTCTGCATGGGTTCCGTGAGCACACTCACCAACACGATTTTCTTGAGCTCTGGACGATCCAATGACGTACTCCCTATGAACAAAAAGAGGTGGATGCGGGCTGCATCCACCTCTTTAGTGTAGACCGGGTTTGTGCTATCCGCGAACCCTAGAACTGGGCGTCGAACAGCGCATGGCGCAGGAAGAACAGCAGGAACAGGATGGCAACACCGTAGAGTGCCGGATGAACCTGCGAGCCCTTGCCACGAGCGAGCTTGATGATGACGTAGCTCACAAAGCCGGCACCCACACCGTAGGTGATGTTGAAGGTGAACGGCATGATCAGCATGGTGAGGGCAACCGGGAAGGCATCCTCCATATTGGTCCAATCGATACCCTTCTTCTGGCCGTGTCGATCCTCGCCCTCGTCTTCGCCGAGAACGTTCATCATCAACAAACCAACCACAATCAGCGCCGGAGCGGTGGCAACGGCCGGTACAGCACCAACCAGAGCAACTAGCGGCAGAGCTGCCAGGAAGAGCAGACCCGTGAACACCACGGTGAGACCGGAACGGCCACCGACGCTCACACCAGCAGCGGATTCGATGTAGGAGGTAGCAGAGCTGGAGCTCACCATACCACCGGCCACGGCGGCGAGAGAGTCGACGAGCAGTGGCTTGTCGGCATCCGGCAGTTCGCCCTTCTCATCGAGGTAATCGGCCTGGGCGCCAACTGCGATGAGCGTGCCCATGGTATCGAAGAAGTCGGTCATGAGAATGCTGAGCACCACCAGGATGGCGGTGAGAGCACCGAGTTCGCCCCAGAAACCGAAGCTGAAGTCACCAACGAGCGAGAAATCTGGACCCGAGAACGGATCGCTCGGGAACACGGCAACATCACCAGGAACGATGTAGGCCACAACTGTGGCGATGACCATGCCCCAGAAGATGGCCGCTTTCACATTGCGAGCCATGAGCACGATGATTGCCAACAGGCCGATTATGGCCACGAAAATGCCCCACGTGTTGAGGGGAGCGAGATCCAGCCGACCTACGGTGCTTGCTTCGGCGGTGAAATCACCACTGTGGAACATGATCACACCGGCGTTCTTCAATCCAAGGAAAAGAATGAAGAGGCCAATACCAACACCGATCGCCTTCTTCAGGACCATCGGTACAACTTCCAGCACGTAGCGGCGAACGCCAGTGAGCACCAGAATGGTGACAACAATGCCCTCTGCAACAATCACACCCATGGCCTGTGGGAATGTGAGCCCCATGGAGCCGACGAGTGTGTACGCAACAATGGCGTTAATACCAAGACCAGGAGCGATAGCAACCGCGCGGTTGGTGAACACACCCATCGCGATCGACATGACACCAGCGACCAAACAGGTAACGGTTGCAACCTGCTTGATGTCAAGGCCGCCACCACCCATGTTCAGGGTGGCCGGGTTCACGAAAATGATATAGGCCATGACCATGAATGTGGTCAGGCCGGCGATAAACTCCGTCTGAATATTTGTTCCGAGGCTGGATAGCTTGAATTGCTTTTCAAGAAATCCTCCACCAGTTGCAGCCGACATCCCAACTCCCCTCACCCAAAAAGGACCTGAACACAAAACGACAGCGCGCTTCGAGTCAGCGCGCTGTTACGGACTTCAGTGTGACTAAACATAGCGTTAATAACAAGATGTACGGACGTTACGTCTTGGTTAGGATTTGATTAACCGCCGATTTGCGACATTCCACGAACGGTCTTGATCTGTTGCTGCCATGCCTCGTGGCCCCACGGCTTCTCCCAGACTCCACCGCGGATGAGCTGACCAATTTCTTCATCGGTGCCACCACCTCGGAGCAGATCTCGCAAATTCACTTCATCGCCATGAAGCAGGCAAAGTCGCAAGTTTCCGTCGGCAGTGAGGCGAATGCGGTTGCACGTTTCGCAGAACGGTTCACTCATTGGCGAGATGAACCCGATCGTTCCCTGAGAACCGGGGATCTTCCACAGCCGCGCAGGATCGGCATCCGGTGCCGGAAGCTGCTCGAGTGGACCGAAGTACGCTTCCAGATCGGCACGGGTTTCGGCAGAGGTAACCAGACCCTCCTCGTACACCATGCCAACACCTTCCATCGGCATGATTTCGAGGAACCGGACCTGCCATGGGCGATCGATGGTGAGCTTGGCCATCTCGATCACATCAAGCTGGTTGTGCCCCTTCACCACCACGCTATTGAGCTTGATAGGACCGAGGCCAACTTCGTGAGCCTTCTCAATTCCGGCCCAAACCATATCGAGCCGGCCGCCTCGAGTCATGAATCGGAATCGGGCTGGATCAAGGGTATCGATACTGACATTCACGCGATCCAGACCAGCGTCCTTGAACTCCTGGGCCTTGCGGCTGAGCAGTAGCGCGTTCGTGGTGATGGCGATTTCGTTAATGCCCGGGAACGATTTGAATTCACGTATGAGTTCGGTGAGGTGCGGGCGGATCGTTGGCTCACCACCGGTGAGTCGGAGCTTGGTAACCCCTTCCTTCGCAAACACACCCACGAGGCGGATGAGTTCCTCATCCGTCAGCATTTCATCGCGCGGCTGGAACTCCATGCCAGTCGGAGGCATGCAGTACAGACAGCGGAAATTACACCGATCAGTCAGAGAAATCCGCAAATAATTCATGGAACGACCAAATCGGTCCTTTGGTCCACTGATAGCGGATGGATCTGGATGGAATGTGATTGGCTGAATAGTGCTCATGAACTCTTTCAGATATGAATCGAACGGGTTTTCTTACTAGATGTTAGCATGCATCCATTTTCAGGCCACCTCTACTCCAATCTTGCCAAGCTCTTCGATGAGGTGCTCGTAGTCCTCAACGCACATTACGGCCACCACATCTCCTGGCTGCATTTGTTCCACCATTTGCAGCGTGGCAGCCCGCTCATCAGCAGCTTCTTCAATGCTGATGTTTCTGGAATTGTGCTTCTCCGCCTCTTGCCGCATAACGGCGAGCATGTCACCAGGTTCACGGCCACGCAGATAGTGAACGGAATCCTTCAGCACTACCGAATCGGCGCTTTCCATTGCCCGGCGGACGATAGCCCTCAGCGCGTCGTCTTCGCGATCACCAGCGGTACCAACCACCGAAATCAAACGGCCATCCTTGCCGACGAAGTTGCGCGCGAAGTTGAGCAGGTGAACCAATCCGGCCTCGTTATGGGCGAAATCGATCACGACAGTACCGCCGTTGATCTCAAAGAGATTCAGACGTCCCTGACTGTTTTCGGCTGTACTCTTGAATGCGGCCAACCCGGCGCGGATATCATCCATCGGCAATCCAATGCCGATCAGCCCACCGATGGCTGCGAGGGCGTTCTCCACCTGATGCCTGGCGAGTCCGTTAAATGTCATCGGGATGTTGGCAAGTGGGGCAACAATTTCGGATTTGACCTCGTGTTTCCACACGACGTTCTTATCTTTATCGACATGAACTGCAGATCCGCCATCGGCAAGATGATTCTGGATGATGTCGTTGTTCGGAATCGCGCTGAAGAGCACTGGTACCCCAGGAGTCTGCTCGCGCATGGCCAGTGTGTATTCATTGTCCGCGTTCAACACGCAGAATCCGCCTGGTTTCACATTGCGAGCCACGATGGCTTTGACCTCGGCCAGCCCTTCGATGGAATGGATGCCATGAATACCGAGGTGATCCTCGGTGACATTGGTAATGACGGCGACATCGGCAGCTTCATAGCCGCAGCCACGCAGCAGCAATCCACCGCGGGCAGTTTCCAGCACCGCATAGTTCACGCCGGCATGTTCCATCACCCGACGTGCTCCACTCGGACCAGAGTAGTCACCCTTCAACACCCGTTGCTTATCGATAAACACTCCTGCACTTGAGGTAAGGCCCACAGAATTGCCTGCGTGGTGCAAGGTGAACGCAATCAACCTGGAGGTGGTTGTTTTGCCGTTGGTGCCTGTTACGGAAACGATTGGTGCCCGATCCGCAGTGGCGCGGACGAGAAGCGGAGCGTCGTCCTCATCCGGCTCACGATCCATGATTTCGCGAAGTTCCTCGACCACCTGATCGCGATTGGAGCGCTCGCCGGTGATGAGCTGCCCAGCCCATGTTCCCAGGCTGGTGGCGAATGCTCGCTGGCTCCACTCGAAGGCAACGGTTATGTGACCCGCCTCTTCCATTTTGCGCGAGTGCATTTGCGGCACTTCCAGCCCGAGGGCACGGTGCAGATCGGCGATTGTGTCCGTGAGTTCATCGATAACGGACTGCGTCTGATTCTCGGGAATATCGCCAAGTTCGACCTTGATGGCCGGTGACATCAGAAACAGATTTGGACCATCCAGGTCGCGGATTTCCACAATACGCATGGGGCTTCCTTGATCATCCGCTCGTAATCAGAGCGATTCTCTCATCACATTGCACATCGTTGTGATAGGGGTATTGTGTATGTTCCGCAGCGATTTCGCTAGAGAATCCAAACCTGCAGGATCACCACGATCAGGTTGTACACCACATGAGCCACCACCGCGGCCATGGTTCCGTGCTTCTTGGCGAGCCAACCGAAGAGCAGGCCAATGAGGAACAGTCCGAACAGAATCCAGGTGAATCCATATTGGCCATGCAGGAACGCGAAGAGGAGCGCCGTGAGCACCATACCAAACCGGGGCTGAATAGCACCGCGGAAGAAGATTTCCTCACCGATGCCGGAACACAGCGCCAGCACGAGGGCGACAAATGGATTGGTCACACCGGATGTGATTGTTTCGATACTATCCTGTACTCCACGAGCTGCTTCCGGCTGAAGCCATTCCGTGAGAAGTCCACCGATATTTGCCGCCACAAATGCACCCAGCACACCTGCGAGGCCGAAGATAATTTGGGTCGAGGTAGGTTTCTGGATTCCAAGACGTTCCGTTGCTTCAGGTCCCGTTCGATAGTTGCGATACCCCACTGCGGCATAGGCAATGGCCACGAATGCGAGCAGTTGCTGGAGCAATCCGGATGTCAACGCAGTGGCGCTATTCTCCGCAAGTGGCGCAGGAGCGGAATCGACGAATGCCGTTGGGATGAGGAATCCCAGTAGCGCAAGCACGATCGAGAGTCCAGACCAATCAATCGGTGAATCCGGATCCATGGGTGTGACTTTCGCCACCGCCTGTCGGAACGGTTTCAGCATCGGCAAAGAGAGTCCCAGGCCAATACCGAGTACAGGGACGCCCTCGCCGCGGCCATTCACCGCAAGTGCAAGTCCGGCCACAAAGAGAAGCACACCTGGCATCCCCCAGAGAAGATAGAGGCCCATGATGGCTGCCTTATCGCCAGTGGCGGCTTTCTGACACCAGTTGATGAGTCCAAAAACGGCAGCGATAGCGATAAACGCAGCAAAGAGCGTGGCTGTGAACTGAAGCATGAACTCGGTACGTCCTTTTGCGGAGACAAGAAATGGCGGCAAAAGCGCTGCCGCATAAACATCTCGCCAAGTATAGCCGGGTACGATGCTAAACTTTCGGCATTACGGGTCCAAAGTCGCTCAGGAGTATCAGGTGTCGAACGCAGAGAAAACTACATCCACGTCTTCGAAACAAAAGCCGCGTAAGGGTGGGCTTGGTCGGGGCCTGGGTTCGTTGATCCCCACCTCACCTGTGCAACGATCTGGCGAGGCCCAACCAACTGCATCACCGGAGAACTCACTCCAGCAGGTAGCTATCGAAAACATTCAGCCAAACCCCTGGCAGCCGCGATTGCACATGGAACCCGAGCAGCTCCAGGAGCTCGCCTCCAGCATCGGGACACATGGATTGATGCAGCCACTTGTCGTTTCGGCATCGGATGGCGAGGGCAAGTTCACCCTCATCGCCGGCGAGCGCCGCTGGCGAGCATCGCAGATCGCCGGTCTCAATGAAGTTCCGGTTGTGGTGATGAGTGCCACCCCGCAGGAAATGCTTGAGTTGGCGATTGTGGAGAATGTGGTTCGCGCCGATCTCTCTCCATTGGAAGAAGCCCACGCCTATCGCAAGCTCATTGAGGATTTCAGTCTCACCCAGGGCGAAGTCGCTGAGCGCGTTGGCAAAAGTCGGGTGGCCATCACGAACACGTTGAGATTGCTCAACTCACCGGAACAGGTGCAGCAGGCGATTGTGGATGGCGATATCACCGAAGGCCACGCCCGAGCCCTGCTTGGCCTCGGCTCCATCACGGATCAGCTTTCGCTGCTGGATGAGATTCTGCGCAAGAGCCTCAATGTGCGGCAGACGGAGAATCTGGTACGCAACTGGGCGAAATCTCCGGCCCAGAAAGAACTTGACCGCCCGACCATTGATGCGGATCTGATCCGAATCGAGAGCCGACTTCGCAGCGCACTTGGCACTCGAGTGGCGCTGAAACGCGCAAACAACGGCGGTGGAAAGATCGAGATCGAGTATGCATCAGAGGAGCAGCTCCAGGCGATCTACGATCGACTGGTCGAAGAAGATCTCTGGTAAGCGGCTAGAGCAAGCGCACGGTCCAGTTACGGCTGCGAATGGCATCGTCGGTAACTGGCTCGCTCACGGCGATCACTTCCCACCCCTGCTCTGCCAGCTCGTTGCCGAGAGTTTCCTGCACAAGCTGATCGATGAGCCACTTGGGGTCGGAATCGACTAGTGACTCCGGGATTTGCTCATCTCGCACAACCGTGGAATCTTCGCCGGTATGCAGCATCACCGTAAACCAACCTGATTGGCCATCGTTCCCGATGATTCCCGAGACTGTGGCGAATCGCATTGGCACTCCCCTCGTATACTTATGAACGTTGAGTAGACCGCAATGGAGCGGTTTCTTTGTTCTCTCAAAGGAGATTGTGCACCATGGCAACACGTGACGACCTCTCCAGGAGCCTGACCGAGCTGCAAACGCGCCTCGAGTCGCTCCGGGGGCGTCTTTGACATCGCCAACGATGAACGCGAAATAGCCGATCTGGAAATGCGCAGCGCGCAACCAGGCTATTGGGATGACCCAGATATGGCGCAAAATGAAATGCGCCGTATGGGCGAACTCAAATCCCGGGTCGATGGCTTCAACGAGACCCACTCAGCAGTTTCAGACTATCTGGAGATGCTGGAACTCGCATCCGAAGAGCCTGAAATTCTCGAGGAGATCGAGCCAGAGCGCGACGCGCTGCTGGAAAAAGTGAACCAGCTTGAACTGGAATCGGCGCTTGATGGTCCGCATGATCGCTCCGATGCGATCCTGGTGATCCACTCCGGCGAAGGCGGAGTGGATGCGCAGGACTGGGCCAGCATGCTCAGCCGCATGTACCTGCGCTGGGCCGGAAATCGCGGACTGAAAGCTGAACTACTGGATTCAACCGATGGTGAAGAAGCCGGCATCAAGAACGCCACCATCGAGTTCCAAGGCTCGAATGCCTATGGATTTCTCAAGGGCGAAGGCGGCAGCCATCGGCTGGTGCGGCTCTCGCCATTCGATTCCAACCATCGCCGGCATACGGCGTTCGCGTTGGTTGAAGTACTGCCACAGATCGAGAGCGACAACGAGATCGATCTCAAGCCGGACGATGTACGAGTCGATACCTATCGCGCTTCCGGTGCTGGTGGGCAGCACGTGAACAAGACCAGCTCGGCGATTCGGTTGACCCACTTGCCGACCGGCATCGTGGTGACGTGTCAGAACGAGCGCAGCCAGCTTCAGAATCGGGAAAGTGCGTTCAAGATTCTGCGTTCACGCTTGCTGGAAAAACAGATGCGCGAAGAAGCAGAAGCACGTAACGAACTCAAGGGCGATGCAATCGCAGCTGGATTCGGCAGTCGAATTCGGAGCTATGTACTGCATCCTTATACACAGGTGACTGATCACCGAACGGAAACATCGGTTGGCGATGCCCAGGGTGTGCTTAACGGCAATCTCGATCCATTCGTGAACGCCTGGCTGGAACATCTGGTATCTCCTGGCGATGCGGAGGCCTAAATGTATTGGACAGAACGACATATCTTTGCTTGCACCGGTAATCACTGCAATCAGAAGGGTGCGGCCAAGGTCATCAATCGATTGCGCTTTGAGCTCATGCGCAAGAAACTCAATACCCGCGTGATGATGAACACTTGCGGCACCATTGACCTGTGCGATATTGGTCCGAATATCGTTGTGTATCCGGATAATATTGTGCTGGCGAATGTTGAAGAGAACGATGTGCCAGACATCGTGAAATTCCTCAGTGGCGGCGAAGTTCCAGAGCGATTGCTGCTCGGTGCCTCGACTCCGGCGGAGGAAAATCGACGAGCGTTTTACGCTGCGTTGCAGCAGGCGGGAAACAAGGCATCGCTGGAAGAGGCGGATGCCTTTGCTGGGAACCAGAATCTGGATCACACCTGGATCGAGGAACAGCTTCGCCGCGGTTTCATGAGTAAAAAGCCGCAGGAAGATACCGGTGAAGATGTCTATGCCATGACAAGCAAGGCGCTACACCGATATCGACTTGGCAACTAAACTACCTAGGTTGATACACACGCACGGTAATCGATGACGATTGCCGCCACGAAGGCGTATGCATGAGTACCGAACCAGATGAATCTACATTAGGGGTACCCGAACCCGGCGATGACCGCACAGAAGCGCAAAAAATCCTGGGGATATCGCTGACCACAGAACGAATTGTGCGAATTCTGATCGCAGTCGGTCTGGTGGTGGTGTCCCTGTTCACCGACCGTCAGTTCCTCATATGGGGCCTTATCGCGTCGCTTGTGGTCGTATTTGTGCCACGGGGCAAGGCGCGCTACTTCGTGGCGGGAATCGTCCCCTATGCCACCGCATGGTTCGTGTTCTCGTTCCTGCGATCATTTGCCGATGAAACGATCTTCGCCAAAACGCTGAATACGCAGGTGGTGGATTTCGAACGCTGGCTTTTCAATGGCGAGATTCCCACCATTCGGCTGCAG
Organism: Chloroflexota bacterium; assembly: GCA_023424355.1. GTDB lineage: Bacteria > Chloroflexota > Chloroflexia > Thermomicrobiales > UBA6265 > UBA6265. The sequence continues at coordinate 11,755 of JAFAEA010000054.1, forward strand.
GCACAGTTCTACACTGTGGGTGAAATCGCCCCGTGGGACTACTACTTCACGTTTGTTCACTGGAGCTATTTCATAGTGCCGCACGCACTGGCACTGTGGATCTGGTGGCGAAGCAAGCGCGATTTCCAGCACTATCTCGCTGCGATGACGATGACCCTCTTCCTGGGGCTCGTGATCTACACCCTCATTCCATCGAATCCGCCCTGGATGGCGCCAGAGGTGATTGATAGCCCGGGCGCGCCAGTTGTGCAGCGCATTATGGAACCCATCGCCATGGAACTCGGCGGCGGTTTGTATCAGGCTGGCTACAAGATTGTTGGTGAAAGTAACCCGATTGCTGCCATGCCAAGCATGCACTTCGGTGTTACCTTCCTGCTTGTTTGGGCAGCTCGTGGCCGCGGATGGAAGTGGGAAATCCTGGCGTGGGTGTATGCACTCAGTATGGGTGCCGCACTGGTATACATGGGCGAGCACTACGTGATCGATATCATCGTCGGCGGTATGGTCACCACCTTCAGCTGGTACGCCACCAAGCGCTGGTTTGGAGAGGACCCCGATGAGGTGCAATCCACACCAGTCGCTGAAACAAAAACACCCGTTGCACCAGCAGGTGCAACGGGCTAATCCCCAAAATCTGGGACTAATTCGATGCCATGAGCCACTGATGGAATTCGGGGTTGAGTTTTTCGTAGAGAGATTCAAACCCTGGTACATCCAACGTTTCTCGTAGCCTCAGGGCCTCGGCGATATCTGATTTCAGCACATCGGGATAACCATCCCCGCGATCAAACCAGGCTTCCAGCACGCGGCTCCAGCAGCAACTGAAACGCTGGATAACGCCCTGCATCTGCTGCTCCGGCATGGTTTCCACTGCGTGCGGTGGCCAATCGCCCACCCGGGCAGGCGGCCACATTTCGGGATCAAATCCCGGGAAATCTCCAAAACCGATCAATGCATTATCTGCCACTGAAAGAACCACGGTACGCGGAGGAGAGTACAAGCCGCGCTGACCAAGATCGTCCACCGCCAGAATCGCCATAGGAATCGCCAGCGAGCGATCGTATGCGCGTGCAGGCACAGGGAATCGCGGCAAGCTTCCGGGATGATGCGGAGGATTCTGTTCGGCATGCTGGGCAGCAAGATGCATGAGATCCTCAATTACACCGGTGCGGTCGATACCCGTCCCTTGCAGCGAATCATCTTTCGCCACTTCCATAAATGGCACCTTCATCGATTCCCCGGTTGCTCGCCGAATCTCGAGCACTTCCTGCACATCGCCAGATTCGGTGGTTCGCATGGTTTGGGAAACTGTTTGCCACGCACCATCGGGGCCGAAATTGGCGTAGATCCACGCCGCCTGTTCGACATCGGAATCGATATACACCACCGGATGCTGCTGATCGGTCATCTATTTGTTCTCCGAAATGTCTGACTGCTGACGGGCACGGTTCTGAACTCCGGTTTCGAACGCAAAATCCAGATCGCGGGCGAACGCATCTTCGGCAGGGATGCCATTGCGATTGCGGATTGGTCTGGCTATGCGCACATATCCCGCATCCGGCGAATACTCCACTTGCAGCCAATCGGTCTCTTGCGGACCAATGCTGCTGATGGTGTCAGCTGTCCACGTTTCCAGCCAGGCACGCAAATCATCGGATTCGGTGACGATTTCGATTTCCTCTGCCGGATCACTCTTCTTGGGATTCGGGCGTGAATACACAAAGTTCCACCCCTCACCTCCCGCGGCATCGATGATTTCCGATTGCCACAACGTAACCGTGCCGGCAGCGGCATTGGCCATCCGGCCTTGGGCGATGGTGCCCTTCCACTTGCCCTTCACCTCTGCCTCATCCACATCGGCCTCGCCTTCGATCATCGCAGCCAGCGGAGTCAGCATTCGCTCGACATCTGCCTTGGCGCGGCGAGTGAAGTAAACGGCCAGATAGCCTGTGCCGATAAGGGCAATGAGGATCACCAAACACATGGCAAGCCCGGTTGCTACATAAGGATTCACGCGGGGTTATCTCCCTGGAAGTACATAAACGGATGGAGCGCATACGCTACCGGCGGCAATTGTACGGCAGATTGAGGCGCGAAGTGACAAATGGAGGCATTCATGCTCGGTGGATCAGCACAATTCTCCGCGATCACATCCCCAAAATTCCGCAGCCGAATCCTGAGGATCGTGCTACCATTTTGGACGGTGCGGGCGTCCAAATATATGGTCGCAATTGCGCATCTCACTCGCATTTCAAGGGAGACAGATACATGGCCGTAGAGCCGTTGATTTATGAACTCAGCAAACCGGGACGTCGAGGCGTTCGGTTCCCGCAATCTGAAGCACCTGCGGCGGAGCTCCCCTCCGAAATGCAGCGCGATTCGCTGGATTGGCCGGAAGTCAGCGAAATTGATGTGATCCGCCACTTCACCCGCCTGAGCCAGAAGAACCATGCGATCGATATCGCCATGTATCCGCTTGGTTCCTGCACCATGAAGTACAACCCGAAGATCAATGAAGCTGTGGCTCGCATGCCAGGCTTTGCGAATTTGCATCCGTATCAGCCGGCGGACACCGTTCAGGGTGCGCTGGAGCTGATGTACGAATTGCAGGACATGCTGGCGGAAATTGCCGGTTTCCACGCCGTTACCCTGCAGCCTGCTGCCGGTGCCCATGGCGAACTCACTGGCTGCCTCATCATCGATGCCTGGCACAAGGAGCGCGGTGATACCGCCCGTACCAAGATGCTGATTCCGGATTCCGCCCACGGAACCAACCCGGCAACTGCTCGCATGGCCGGTTTCGACATCGTGAGTGTGCCGTCCGATGACCGCGGCAACGTGGATATCGAACACTTCAAGACCCTGCTTGGCCCGGATATCGCTGGTCTCATGATCACCAACCCGAACACCCTCGGTCTGTGGGACGAGCACATTCAGGAACTGATCAAGCTGGTGCACGAGTGCGGTGGTCTGGTGTACAACGACGGCGCCAACTTCAATGCCATTCTCGGCATCGCCAAGCCTGGCGAGCTGGGTGTGGATATCATGCACTACAACCTGCACAAAACCTTCAGCACACCACACGGCGGTGGTGGCCCGGGCTCTGGCCCGGTCGGTGTCCGCAAGGGCCTCGAGGATTACCTGCCGGCTCCACGAGTCGATAAGGATGGCGACGCCTACATTTGGGCAGATCCGCCGAAGTCCATTGGCCGATTGCACAGCTTCAATGGCAACTTCGGTATGTTCGTGCGTGCCTACACCTACATCCGCATGCACGGTGCCGAAGGCCTGCGCATGATCAGCGAAGATGCAGTGTTGGCCGCCAACTACCTGATGGCGCGGCTGCAGGACCGATTCGACGTGCACTACCCGCGAACCTGCATGCACGAGTTCGTGGTGAATGGCACTCGCCAGAAGAAGCAGGGCGTGAAGACACTGGATATCGCCAAGCGTTTGCTTGATTTCGGCATCCACCCGCCAACAACCTACTTCCCCCTGATTGTGCCGGAAGCGCTCATGATTGAGCCGACCGAGACCGAGAGCATCGAAAGCCTCGATTTCTTCGCGGATGCCATGCTGCAGATCGCGGACGAGGCCGAGCACAATCCGGAGATGGTCACCAGCGCTCCTCATACCACCGAGTACAAGCGACTCGATGAAGTGGGCGCCAACCGAAATCCGAACCAGCGATGGCTGCCGGAGCACGCGAACGCGGCTGACTAGTTTCGGAATCAATCAGAACCAACGAAACACCCCAGGTCAGAAGAACGACCTGGGGTGTTTTCGAACCATGAGAACGGCAGATCCGGGGGGATACCGACCGAGCTCACGAGCTGCCTAGGCTCGTCGGCGCGTGCAGAGGAGTCCTCCTAGCATAAGGAAGCTGGCTGCAGCCACGAGCGTAAGCACAAGGGTTGGGTTGCCAGAATCGGCTGGCTGGGTGCCGGTATCTGGCAGCGCCGAAACGGCGGGACTGGTAGACGATGAACCGGCTGTGCTTGTTGCAGTAGCTGTTGTGGTCGCCGTCTCCGTGGCGGTTGAAGTCGATGGTGCGGTCGGCGTTTCCGTGGAGGTAGCCGTTGACGTAGCGGTGGATGTCGCAGTCGGTGTCTCGGTTGGGGTGGCATTGTCTCCAGTCCCTATCACCTGCAAACCAACCGACTCCGTATCCGAATCCAACTCCTGAGCTCCGACCGGGCCTATGGTTGAACAGAATGTCAGTAGCAAGACGGCAGTGCACACCGCCCCTTTCAATTTCATTACGGCACCTCCAGAGTCACTACGTCGACCACCTCCAGGAGAACACCAGTTTGCCCGCCTTCAGTCGATTCGAGTCTTAGGGAAAACGAATACGTACCGGTTTCCCAGTTGGTGGCAGGAATGTATCGCTGCGTCACCGTAGTAGTACCCTGTGGCAACGCAAGGTTATCAGCGAGGACAAACTCTTCCACCGGTTCGCCATCTCGGGTCACGATCAATGTCAAACGAGTCGACGAGAAGTTGGACTGCGCTACAGTGACATCCACTGATACGTTGGCAAAGGCGATGGGATCGGCGTTTGCGGAGATATCTACGTTTTGGAATTGAATCGGGTCTGCAGCACCTTCTTCAACCCGTTCGGTGCTGGCCGCCATTTTGTCCCCTGTTTGAGAAACGCCGCTATTGGTGTCTGCGAATTCAAATGAAACCGAATAGTCACCATCCTCTAACACGCTTCCAAATGGCACTTGAATCACGGTCTGTTGGCCGTTGTAAATAGGAGCCAGGCTCACCGGTCCTTCAAAAACCAGAGTGCCTGCCGAGTCATACAGAGACACAGTGCCGTCTATGTCGATGCGCACATTGCCTGTGTTTGCGATAGGGATCTGGATGACCGACATATCTCCCAATAGAATCACCTCGGCGGATCCAATCTCAAAGGAGGGTTTGGATTCTCCAGGGACTGTTATATACACGGATACTGCCTTTCGGAAATACTGCCTGAACATACTGCCGTCGTCCTTGACAGGATCTACAGTCTCAAGTGCAACAGCATTCACATACTCCCCGGGCTCAGTACCTTCTGGCACTGTGATAACTAACGGCTGGAGTATTTCCTCGCCAGGCTGTAACTCAAACTCACGAGTCTCAAACTGCAGCCAAAGTCCGGATCCTTCAAGCGGGACCTCTCGATCGGCCATCTTAAGACCGCCGTTCACAGCGGGTATCACGTTAGAAGTAAAAGTGCGAAGCATGATTGGTTCAGTACCAAGGTTTTGAATAGAGGCATTCAGTTCCACAGTTTCCCCAGGGTTCACAGTGGCGTCGAACCTGGATCCGTCCGGTTTATCTGAGGGACGGATAACTATTTGTGTACCTGACGCTGCCGTGGAAGGCTCAGGTTCAGATGTTTCTTGCGCAGCTGTCACCGCAAAACTGGACAAAGTCAAGATTATGGAGAAGACAACAATGGTAGATTTCTGGACCAGCATTTTCATCTGAACTACCTTCCTGAACAGTGGGACTGTGGTGCCCGGTTTGGGCACCACAGTCTGTGCTACCTAATCCACCGAAAGAGTTACGGTGAGCGGAGCCTCATAGTGGCCATCTGCAAGATTGGCCGGGAGGAATCGAAGCTGGCCATCCCACTTGGCAGTGGTGACGCCCGGAGCTGCGAAGTCGAGCCAGAGGAAACTGCCGTTTTCGATCATCGGGCCGTCAGTGGTCCAGATGTTCGGGAACACATTCGTTTCGATGTCCGGCGTGTCAGTGACACCGAAGATGTTCGGACCAACATAGTTGCCGCCACCACTGGTGAGGTAGAGGTGGCTACCACCAAATGTTGTGACGGTTCCTGGGGCTGGTGTGGTCGCACCGTCATGATTGAAAGCGCCAATTTCTGCATCAACGCTGAAGTCATCGGACCAGTTGCATGTCAGGTCCATAACAACGGTGAAGTTGTCGGTGAGTGTGTCGGAATGGTAATACGGAATACCTGCAATACTTCCAGAGAAACCACTGGCGGCGTTGACTGTGAAGTCGCCCCCAATGGTCAGATCAACAGTATTTGTCGTGGGACAAATCATGTTGAGTCCTGCATTCTTAGTTTCCGAATCCACTTCTCCAGCGAAAGCTACGCTTGCACCGAGGCCGAGTACCATGGTTGCTGCTGCGATTGAGTGTACGAGTTTATTTCGGAAGTTCATTTTCCTGATCCTTTCTCGTGTCTGGAACACCCAGACGATACGAAGTGATATCAAGCGTTATCGAAACCTACCTATGTCTTCGTCTTCTACATCGCACCTCCTGGCGCTCCCCGGACCTCCCCCAAAGTGATCCCTGAGCAAATACTGGACGAACGTTATGTCAATTGGGGTTGCGCATTCCCCAGCGATAGTGATCAAGGGTTACTGCTGGTCGGCCCACGCGAACTGCGTGGTGATCCCAACTCTGTATGCACCCGGCGGTACCTGGTGCGGTAGCTGGACTTCGAAGTGAATGACGATTTGCAACTCCGATTCTTCGGTCACAGCCTCCGGGGCCGAGATCGAGATCGAGCTTCCGTTCATCGTCACGG
>JAFAEA010000101.1 GCA_023424355.1 Chloroflexota bacterium
CATCATGCTCGGCCAGCCAATCGAGGTTGTACCAGGCCAACCACGCGACCGCGGACGCCACCAAGGCAGCTACAGCGACACGCGGCACCAGCTCGCGCAATGCAGGCGATGGCTCCCAGCCGAAAGCACGACGTCCGAACCACCAAATCACAATGGCGTGGAACACGAACTGGGCAGAGTTCGCCAGAACGAGGCCCATCATGCCAAATCGATCCACGAGGGTGAAGGCCACCACGAAATACACGAGCACTGCAGCGATACCAATCGCGACCGGGAGTTTGGTGTTTTGGCGGGAATAGAACGCAAAGATCAGTACCTGATCATATGCAGCCATCAAAGTTCCCGGCAGATATCCAACAAGTGCCAGCGAAATCTGACCGATACCGACCTCAGTGGTAGCGCCGTAACCGAAGAGGAGGCGCGAAATCGGATCCGAAAGCGTGGCGAGTGCGAAGGTCGCCGGGAAGATGAGAATGGTCACCATCGCCAATGCGCGACCAAGTGTTTGTCGGAACGCGGTGGAATCGCCTTGCTGAAAGTGACGAGAAAGTGTGGGCAGTGCAGCCAACGAAATCGCCGCTGCCACGATGCCGAGGGTCAATTGCACAAGTGTGGTGGCGTAACGCATGGCACCGACAGCATTCTCCCCGGCTCCCCAGGCGAGACCGCGATCGACGATAACGGCAACACTATTGAAGAGCAATCCAAGAAACACCGGGATGTAGAGCGCGCCCATCTGGCGCAACGCCGGATGCTTCCAATCGAAAGCTGGTACGGGCAGGATGTCGTTGCGAATGAGCGGCGGAATCTGAATGAGCACGATCAATCCTGCACCGACTACGGTACCCCACGCCATCGCCTCGACTCCCCAACGTGCACCAAAGAGGGCAGTCACAAGCACGATTGCCAGATTTCGAACCGCAGTGGAAAGTGCCGGGGCGGTGACTTTCTCAATGGAATAGAGCATGGCTTGAAGCACAGTTGCCAAACAGAGCAACAGCGCAGCTGGCAACACAATGCGGACGAGCCTGATGGTGAGATCAACGGTTTCTGAACCGCGCGCGAGCTCATCACCGGAGATTCTGGTCAGAGCCGATACGACCGATGGTGCAAAGATTTCGGCGATTACAACGGCGATACCTACCACCACCAGCACACCAACCAGCAATGTGCCGCCGATACGTTTGAGCTCGCTGCGTTGTCCCAATGCGGGGGCAGCCCACTGCGCCAGCACCGGGATCAGCGCTGCCTGCAGTGCACCGCTGGCAAGCAGATCGAAGAGCAGAGTCTGGAGATTATCGGCAATCGTGAATGCCGCGATTTCGTCGCCGGTACCAAAGAGACCGGCGGCAAGTTGTTCGCGCACGAGCCCAAGCACGCGACTGAGCACATTGCCAAGCATGAGAATAATGGCGGCAAGGGCGATTCCACCGCCTTTACGGGGTGGTGCCGGTTGTTCGCTCAACGGAATCTCACCCAGGCAATGACATACGCAATCGCAACGAAGAGCAGATCAGGAATCGCCCGAATCTGCAGCAATTGAGAGATGAATGGCGACATATCGTTGATGTGAGCCCAGGTAATGCCATACCGATCGGCCAGCAGCACGCGGCTCAGCAGGAAGCCGACGGTGATGAGCACCATCGAGAGCACCTGCAGATCGACACCACGCTTGTTATTTGTGGCTCGAGCGACAGTCTCCACCACACCAAAACCCATCAAGAGACTCAAATAGAACTGCCAATCGGGGAAGAATCGCCACAGGCCGGCAACCAAAACCGCCACGACCAGCCCCATACCTGCAGCCTTGATTAGGGCATCGGTACCGGTGCGGATACTGCCCATGTGCCGAACACCGGCGCAATCCGGGCATCGCAAGCCAACCGGAGTGCGCACAGCATCATCCGGGCAAATCGGTTTGCCACAGCGATTACATCGCAATCCGGTGAGGACATTTGGGTGATAGGAACAGGGTACGGGCCCCGAGGATTGATCCATGCAGCGGTTTTCCGGAAAATGCTCAGCCGGTTTTTCCGGCAACACTTTGGCTATTCTACGCCACGTCGAAACTTCGTTTGAACGAACTCCGCCAGCATCAGAACTGCGAACTGCGGCAGCACCAACTGACGGCGCCAACGGTGAGGTTCACGCACCAGGCGATACAACCACTCCATGCCAAACTTGCGCACCAATGGCGGCGCCCATTTCACATTGCCGGAAATGTAATCCAGCGCACCACCAATGCCGGAAACAACCTGAACGCCTGCCACTTGCAGCGCGGCGAAGTTGCGGTGGATCCAGTAAATCTGGCCGGGAGCTCCGTACGCCACCAACAGAATTTCGGCCTTCGCATCATGGAGGCGTTGGATGGTCTCGGCATCGTGCTCCGCGCGCGGAGATCCATCCGACCAGGTGCCCACAATGTTGGCACCGGGAAACTCCGCCTTCAGTCGGCGTGCGGCCTCGTCGGCCACACCTAGTCCGGCTCCAAGCAAAAAGAGACGCATACCAGTATCAGCGGAAAGCTGGGCGCAATCCATTGAAAGCTGCACACCGGTGTAGCGCTCCGAAGTGATCTCCGGATGAAGCAATTTCATCGCCACTGCGAGGCCGGCCCCGTCGACGGTGACGATGCCTCCCTCACGGATGGACTCCGCGAACTCGGCATCCTTTCGGGCAGACATCACGTACTCAGGATTCGCAGTGACCACGTGAAGTAACCCTTCACCGCTCGAGAGATGTGTGCGTATTTGGTTGAGGAGATCATCGTGTGTGCCGGGAGTGATTTCCACTCCCAGCACTTGTGGGCGAGGCTGGCTCATCCGAAGCTGCTGCTTCCGCCGCCTCCGCCTCCGCCGCCTCCACCACCGCCGGAGAATCCACCTCCGCCGCCGCCGAAGCCGCCACCGCTGCTACCGCCAGAGGAGCTGCTCAACACCTTCGCTGCCGT
>JAFAEA010000167.1 GCA_023424355.1 Chloroflexota bacterium
GATCACGCCAGCCCGTACTCAGTCACGTACCGTGGTAACACGGTGTACCAAACCGCATTGCCTTCGCAGGGAATCATTTTGCTGGAAGCGCTCAACATCGCCGAAAACGCCGATCTCAGCGATCCGCACTCGGCGGATTCAATCCATATCATGGTTGAAATCAAAAAGTTGGCCTATGCCGATCGCATCGCGAATCTGGCCGATCTCCGGGAGAACCCGATCGAGAAGTTGTTGAATAAGAACTTCGCTGCCAAGCGATACGGTCAAATCGCGCCGGATGCGGCTTCGATCGCTTCCATCGGTGATCTCTCCGATGGCGACACTACCTACCTCTGCGCCGCCGATGCCGATGGCAATATGGTTTCGCTCATCCAGTCGGTCTCCTCGGCATTCGGGTCCGGAATCGTTGCCGGCGACACTGGAGTGGTGATGAACAACCGATCCGGTCGCGGATTCTCACTCGATCCGGAACATGTAAATGTCTATGCGCCTGGCAAGCGCTCCATGCATACGCTCAATGCCTACCTCATCGCCGATCAGCAGGGACGGCCGGTGCTTGTCGGCGGCACGCCTGGTGGCGATGGGCAGCCACAGTGGAATCTGCAGGGAATCGTGGGACTCATCGACGCCGGCTACGATGTGCAGACGGCAATCGAGCAACCGCGCTGGACCAGTTGGCCAGGCACCGATCCATCGACGTTTGATAATCCATTTGAACTGCGCATGGAATCGCGAGTAGATGAATCTGTCAGAACCGATCTCGCCGGTCGAGGTCACAAGGTGGTGGAACAGGACGCATGGAGGGGCGGAGGCTCGGCGCAGATGATCGCCCGGGATCCGGAAACGGGTCTGCTTATCGGTGGATCGGATGCTCGAGTGGAAGGGTTGGCGCTGGGTCGTTAGCCAGGTCGCGAAAAGTGGATGGCGGGTATTATTAGATCAGAAATTTCTTGGCCCGCACGGCACACTGGAGGATGAACCATGGTCGATTCGAACCTCGCCCCGATTGATCCGGAAGTTGGCAAGCTCTTTAAGGCGTACGATATCCGCGGTTTGGTTCCGCAGGAGATGGATGCCAGTGTGGCGTACCGGATCGGACGTGCGTTAGTGGCGCATCTCGGTGTGGATACCGTAGTGGTCGGTCGGGACATGCGAGTCTCAGGTCCTGAGCTGCAGGCTGAGCTGATGCGCGGAATCACCGAGCAGGGTGCCGATGTGATCAATATCGGACTCGTCAGCACAGATACGCTGTATTTCGCCGTGGGCAAGTACGAGTATCCGGCGGGTGTGATGATCACCGCCAGTCATAATCCGGCTGGCTACAACGGCTTCAAAATCTGCAAGGAAGAAGCTCAGGCGCTTTCGCTCGAATCCGGAATCGGCGATATTCGCGATCTGGTGCTGAGCGGCGAGTTCGGCCAGCCTCGTGGCGATGTCGGTTCCATCACCGAACGCGATGTGACCGAAGCCTATGCCGAGCATGCGCTGGGCATCATCGATATCGATAAGATTCGGCCGCTCAAAATCGCCGTCGATGCCGGCAACGGGATGGCTGGCAAACTGACTCCTCCCGTTTTTGAGAAACTGCCGATCGAGATCGTGCCGCTCTACTTCGAGCTGGATGGCACCTTCCCCAATCACGAAGCTAATCCGATCGAGCCGGAGAATATCCGCGATTTGCAGCGTGCCGTGGTTGATAACGGTTGCGATTTGGGTGTCGCGTTTGATGGCGATGCCGATCGCATGTTCCTCATCGATGAGAACGGAACATTCGTCGGTGGCGATATGACCACCGCCATGGTGAGCCTGCAGATGCTGAAGAAGCATCCGGGTTCGACCATCGTCTACAACCTCATTTGCTCCCGCACCGTGCCCGAAATCATTGAAGAGAAGGGTGGCACCGCCATTCGTTCTCGCGTGGGTCATTCCTTCATCAAGAAACTCATGCGTGAAGAAGACGCTATCTTCGGTGGCGAGCACAGCGGTCACTTCTACTTCCGCGATAATTGGTATGCAGATAGTGGCCTCATCGCGATGTTGACCGTGGTGGAGCTGATCTCTGAGGGAACAGATTCGCTTTCCGAAATCCTCGCACCGATTGATAGTCGCGTGCGCTCTGGCGAAATCAACTCCGAAGTCGCAGATGCGGCCAATGTACTTGCCGAAGTCGAGTCGTTCTACGCTGAGCAAGGTGCCAAGATCGATCATCTCGATGGTCTCACTGTTGAGTTCGAGGATTGGTGGTTCAATCTTCGCGGTTCCAATACCCAGCCTTTGTTGCGACTGAATGTCGAAGCTGATGACAAGCCGATCCTCGAAGAGAAGACCGACGAAGTCCTCGGAATCGTGCGCCGCTAATGCGTGTCGGTGATCGGGTGCGCCTGGCCACACCGGATGATTCCCAGCGAATCACCGAGATTTACAATCAGGGAATTCAGGATCGCATTGCGACCTTTGAGACACAGGAGCGGACGGTGGAAACCGTCCGCTCCTGGTTCGATCTGCCGTATCCGATTGTCGTTATAGAGCGAGCAGGGGAGGTGATCGCCTGGGCGAACACGTCCCAATATCGACCTCGCGATTGCTACGCTGGTATCTGTGAATTCTCGGTGTATGTGGATCGATCCGTCCGTGGCACGGGCGCTGGAAGAGCGGTGATGGAAGGTCTCATCCACGCCACTGCGAAGCGTGGCTACCACAAGCTGGTCAGCCGGGTGTTTGTCGAGAACACCGGCAGCCGCTCACTGCTTGCCAAACTGGGATTCCGTGAGGTTGGTATCTACGAGCGGCATGGTCAGCTGGACGGAATCTGGCGAGATTGCG
>JAFAEA010000183.1 GCA_023424355.1 Chloroflexota bacterium
ATGTGGGATTCCAGGGCGAGGAGGGGAGTGGAATCCTCCCCGAATCCAATGTCGCCGAAGAGAGTCTCGAACTTTCGGTTGAATGGAAATGCCGTGATGTAGGCGATGGCACCAATGAAAACTGTACCGGCAGCGATGATCCCCAGGCGTTCGAGAAGCGAAGGCACCCGAATTGTCATCATTGTGAGTCCGAGCACGGCGATCGCTGCGGACATGGGCATGTCCCAGGCATTGGTCATCCAGAGCGATCCAATGACGATCCCGATCAACGTGACCGGCGCCATTATCTCAAACTGATGCGTGATACTCAGGCGTTTGCGAATGAAGAGCAGCGGCACCGTGCGCCAACTGGCCGCGATCTGCCAGCTGAGGGCAATGACCATCAGTGTGAAAGGCATCGCCATCACATGCGGGTGCACATCCGCCCAGAGAGCGCCGAAGTAGGGGAACTCTGTGATATTGATTTGCTGGGCAGGATCGGGGATCGCTCGGGTTGGTTCCCACACCCAGTACACAAATGGCTGCGATGAGGTGATCTTGTTGAACGCGCGATCGAACAGTCTGCTCGCCACAATCATGTTGCCAGCGAACTGGAGGAAGAACACGCCTGCCAGACCTGCGAGACCGGCTCCGAAATTGGATGCGGTGAGTCGCTTGCCGAACGTTGCGCAAATACTGAATGCCGCGGCGGCCAACATCGCCGGGAATAGCGCTGCGGAGAGATTGAAGGCGATCTCTGCCGGAATCCCTGTGATTTGAATCAGATTCGCGATCAGGAATGTGCCGAAGTAGTAGTAGTTGAGGTATCCACCGCTGTACCACGGATCTGGCGGAGGTAGTTCATCGCTTCGCAACAACGCATTGAGATGAGCGAATTCCATTGGCTTTTCGCCACCCCAGAAGAGGTGCCAGGAATCCGGATTTGCTGAACGCATGAGCAGGAAGAACAGGAATACGAGCCAGAAAACCCATTCGCCAGTGACGATGATCGAGTTGTTGCGCCAGTGCTGTTCGCCCGGTGAAAGCGGAGATCTTCGCACCACCAGCCAACACACGGCAGCAAGAACGAGCATCGCGATAACCGACCACAAGGTGGTGAAAGGGATAATTCCGAACGACGCCGGATACCAAACAAGCAGGCCGCCAAGCAGCATACTGATTGGTCGGGCGAACGCCCAGCCGCGATCTGGCAAACGCGAGAACATTCGGCGCACAAGTGGCCAAGAAACAGCCTGCAATCCGATCAGCAACAGTACCCACATCAACAGAGCCCACCAGGAATGTTGGGTAAGCCCGGCACTCCAACGCGCCTCAGAAAGGCTGTAGAGTGGTTCAAGATGGGTATCTGGAATGATCCGTGCCATTGTTTCCAAACCGTTTGGCACTGGATTGAACATAACCGTCATGCAAGACCTCGCGCGCCAAAATCGCGCACAATACAGGCAATTGCCTGTGGGCAGTGTACCGCAGCAGATTGTCGCACGTACAAGGATACGCACCATGCCAAACGCCAAAATTATCTTCATGGGTACGCCCGATTTCGCTGTCCCAGCCCTACATGTTTTGGCGAAGAGAAACGATATCGATCTGTGTCTGGTTGTGACACAGCCGGATCGCCCGGCAGGTCGCGGAAAAAGGCTTCTCGCACCCCCGGTTGCACAGGCTGCGGGGGAGCTGGATCTGCCATTGATCCAGACGGATAGCCTGCGTCATCCGGAGATTCGTCAGCAAATCATCGATGAACAACCGGATTTGGTGGTGGTGGCAGCCTTTGGGATGATTCTGGGCAAGTGGATCCTCGATCTTCCTACACATGGTTGTGTAAACCTGCACGCATCGTTGTTGCCGAAGTACCGAGGGGCGAGTCCGATCTCGGAATCGATTCTTATGGGAGAGCCAGTCACCGGCGTGACGCTCATGCAGATGGATCGCGGCCTGGATACTGGCGATATGCTGGCGACAATCGAGGTGCCGATTCAATCCGATGACACCACAGAATCGCTGACGCCAAAACTCGCGACCGCAGCCGCCGAGTTGCTGGATGCGCGACTGGTTGAACTTTTGGCCGGAAGTCTGACTCCAGTTCCTCAGCCAGAGGGTGCTACGGAAACACGCCAGCTCACCAAGGATGACGGACGTATCGACTGGAACCTCCCGGCGATCGAGATCGAACGACAGATTCGCGCAATGTGGTCGTGGCCGCGAGCATGGAGTGTGTTGCCAGACGAAACACGGATGCAGATTCACGAAGCCAATGTTTCGGCGAGTGACTCACTGACCGTCGGTCAGCTGGAGGTTGCCGATGGCGAAGTTCGTATTGGTACCGGCGACGGCGTGCTCGAGGTTGTGCGAGCCCAGCTTCCTGGTGGCAAGCCCATCGATGGCAACGCGCTCATTCAAAAGCTCACGCAAAAATCTGGAGAGATTCTGAGCTAGTCAGTTCGCTATTTCTGCGACAGAGGAGACCGGCAGATTCAGTACCGCTGCTTAGCGGCCCAAATCGTTTGCGGATAAGTTAGCTTGTGCGCAAAAGTCGAATTCGCCCCGGAATGGCGGGAATTAGAGAATCCCGCGGAATCGATCTGGTGAGAATGGTGTCAGAAGTTCACTGGCAGTACCCGTCTTCATCAGGTCCGCCATGACTTCTGCAGTCGATGCGGCCAATGTGAG
>JAFAEA010000184.1 GCA_023424355.1 Chloroflexota bacterium
TGGAATCCGGCTGCGTCCGAAGTTCCCTTAGCAGAGATCGAGGAAGCGGACATTGTCATCAACCTGGCCGGTGCCTCGATTGCGGGTGGCTGGTGGACCCAGAACCGCAAAAAGCAAATCATGGAAAGTCGCGTGCAGTCCACGTCCACATTGGCGAACGCTATCGCTTCCGTAACGAAAAAGCCGTCTCTCTTTATCAGTACATCGGCCGTCGGGTACTACGGCGATCGTCCGGGAGAAGTGTTGGACGAGTCGGCCGATCAAGGAGAAATGTTCCTCTCGGATGTCTGCGAGGCGTGGGAACGCAGCGCGAACCCCGCCCTGGATGCCGGTGTGCGTGTGGTGCACCCACGGTTTGGCGTTGTCCTCAGTGGGAAAGGCGGAATGCTGCCGCTCATGAGCCTCCCATTCAAGCTCTTGCTGGGCGGAAAAATTGGCGGCAATCAACACATGGCGTGGATCGATCTCAAGGATCTGGTGCGGATATTCGATCACATCATTGCCACGGAGAATCTGCACGGACCAGTCAATGCGGTGGCGCCGGAATCGCCCACCAATGCCGAGTTCACAAAGGCGATGTCTCAGGCAATCGGTCGACCCGCTGTTATCCCGGTGCCGGCAAAAGTGGCTGGAGTAGTCGGCGGAGAATTAGCGCGAGAACTGTTGCTTCCGGATCAAAACGTGATCCCACGTGTGTTGCAGGAATCAGGCTTTACATTTGAGTATCCGACTATTCAGTCCTCTCTCAACAACGCCTTGGGTTGAACGGTAACTCTGCAAAAAGCACAAAGGACGCCACACTGACGTCCTTTGTCTCGTCATCTGTTTTGAACTTCTGATTCTAGATATCAGCCAGCTTCTGGTACACACCGGCCGCCTGTTCATAGGCACGGGCGATACCGAGCAGCTTCGATTCATCGAACGGCTTGCCGAAGAGCTGCATACCAACCGGCAGATTCTCGCTGAATCCGGCCGGAATCGAGATTCCTGGGATACCTGCCATGTTCGCCGGAATGGTGAACACATCTGCAAGATACATGGCGTAAGGATCATCTACACGACTGCCGAGTCCGAACGCGACGGTTGGCGAGGTCGGTGCCACAACCACATCCACTTCGGTGAAGGCGTTGTCGAAGTCCTGCTTGATGAGCGTGCGCACCTTCTGGGCCTTCACATAGTAGGCATCGTAGTAACCCGAGCTCAGCGCATACGTGCCGAGCATGATACGACGCTTCACCTCGGTACCGAATCCTTCGCCGCGGGTACGCATGTAGGTATCGATGAGGTCATCGCCTTCAACGCGATTGCCGAAGCGAATACCATCGAACCGGGCGAGATTTGCGCTCGCCTCTGCTGGAGCGGTGATGTAGTAAGTGGCAAGTGCGTACTCGGTATGCGGCAGCGATACTTCCACCAACTCGGCGCCGAGCGCTTCCAGTTGCTTGAGCGCAGCCTTCATCGCTTCGTCAACGCCGGCTTCCATGCCATCGACGGTGTATTCCTTCGCAACTCCGATCTTGATTCCGGAGAGATCCTCTCGGAAGCCATCGGTGAAGCTCGGTACTTCCAGAGCGGCGGAGGTGCTATCCATCTTGTCCTGACCCGCAATCGCCCGGAGCATCATCGCGGCATCTTCGACAGTGCGCGCGAATGGTCCGATTTGATCGAGCGAGCTGGCGAAGGGAAGAGCGCCAAAACGGCTGACTCGTCCGTAGGTCGGCTTGAGACCAACCACACCGCAGAATCCCGCAGGTTGGCGAATGGAGCCGCCGGTATCGGTTCCGAGAGCCATGGCGGATTCGCGGGCAGCCACGGATGCCGCCGAACCACCGCTGGATCCGCCAGCAACGCGGCTGGTATCCCAGGGATTGTTGGTGGGGCCAAACGCCGAGGTTTCGGTGGAGGAGCCCATCGCGAACTCATCGGTGTTGGTCTTGCCAAGGAACACCGCGCCCTGCTCACGGAGTCGGGCAACGACAGTGGCGTCGTACGGGCTCATGTAACCTTCCAGCATCTTGCTGGCAGCGGTTGTGGGCGCGTCGGTGGTGGCGAGAATGTCCTTAAGGGCAACCGGGATGCCGGTCATGTCTTCGACATCACCGTTCTCGATGCGCACATCTGCGGCATTGGCCTGTCCCAAAGCAACATCCGTCATCACATGTAGATAGCTGTGGAGCTTCGGTTCTACCTGTTCGATTCGTTGCAGATATGACTGGGTGAGCTCAACAGAGGAAATCTCGCGATTATCCAGCGCCTTGCGGCTTTCAGTGGCCGTGAGCAGCGTCAGATCGGTAGGAAGGCTCATGCCGAGCCTCCTTCATCGCCACCCATCACTGCAGGCACGGCGAAGAAGCCGTTGCGAGAATCGCCGGCACTTTGCATGGCCACTTCCTGCGAGAAGCTTTCGCCGACTTCGTCTTCCCGCCAGACATTGGTCATGGCGCCTACCTGTGCAGTGGGCGAAATCGCATCAGTATCAAGTTCGTTCAACACTTCAATGTGACCGAGGATGGAGGAGAGCTTCTCCTGCATTTCGGTCAGCTCTGCTTCGTCCATTCCCAGACGAGCGAGCGACGCTACGTGGCGCACATCCTCAAGGGACAAGCTCATGGCAACTCCAAGCTAAAAACACTGGCCGATATCACGATGGATACCGGAAGAATCACTCCGTGGATTCTACCACCGCCCAATGGATCACCGGGTTTGGGACCATTGGATTTTGCCGCCTACCATCACAGTCTCGGGTTGCAGATCGCGGTTCCAGGTGGCGATATCCGCACGTGCTCCCACAACCAGACGGCCGCGAGATGGATCATCGAGCAATCGGGCAGGAACGGTGGTCATCATGTGGATCGCTTCCGCAGGTGTGCATTCACTCCAATCAACCAGGTTTCTCAATGCCTGATCCATGGAGAGGATGCTTCCCGCGAGCGTGCCATCTGCAAGCCGTGCACTTTCCTCGGTCACGGTAACTTGCATGGTGCCGAGACCGTATGTGCCTGGACCGAGCCCGCAGGCGGCCATCATGTCCGACACAATGACGATGCCGTCGACTCCCTTGGTCTTGATCGCCAAACGCACCGTGGCCGGGTGGCTGTGGACTCCATCCGGAATCAGACCCGCGGTGACGCGATCATCGACGAGCGTGGCGACCATCGCACCCGGGGCGCGATGATGAATGGATGTCATGGCATTGAACAGATGGGTAGCCTTGCGAGCGCCGGCATCGATTCCTGCCACGAACTCCTCATAGGTCGAGTTCGTATGACCCAGACTGACTAGAATGCCCTTCGCCACCATTTCGCGAATACGGCGTATACCGTGCCCGCGCTCGGGAGAAAGAGTCACCAGTTTCACCGAATCCTGCTCAAGCCAACTTTGGAACAGTTCTTCACTGGCCGCCTCGATGAAATCCGGATTATGGGCGCCCTTTTTCTCCAATGTGATGAATGGACCTTCGAGGTGATATCCCAGCGGCACAGCACCCGCATCGGGGTTGTGCTTGCTCCACGCCTCAAAGACTGGCGGATATGTTTCCGCCGCTGATGTGACCACCGTCGGCAGCCATGCGGTCACTCCGGTTTCCAACTGCGATTTGGAAATGTGATCGATATCTGCCGGATCCGCAGTGACTTGCTTGCCCCAACCACCATTTACCTGCAGGTCAATCAGGCCGGGTGAGACCAGATCAGCATCTATAACGGTTTCCGGAAGGTTGCCATCGGAAAGCAGCTGTCGCTGAATCGAGGTGATGACTCCGTTTTCGATCACAATGGTCGAATCTTCGGTGTGGGTTCCTACAACGGCTTTGCCGCGATATGCGATCGATGTCATTGAGATTGCTCCTTCCATTGCCGGGCGATGTATTGCGCAGCCGTCAGCGCCGGATCAGTAACCATCGTCACTTGGCCAATCTCCCAGTTTTTGGAGAGATCTTCCAGTACATGATTTCGGAATGCTTCAACGTGTGTGAGCATACCGCCAACCATCGCCAGATCGATTTTGTGATCAAGATTCAGATTGCGGGCAACAGCATCGGCATAGGTCGCCAGGTCCGACGCGACATTCTTTAGTATCTGTTGCGAAACCGCATCGCCCTTGGCTGCTTCGTCCCCCACAATTCGACTCAACCGCGCGATATCACCTTTGGTGGTCGCGGGATCGTAAATTTTCGTGATGATGGAGTAGGGGTCCTCTAGATCAAAGTGATCCTTGAAGCGTGCGACCAGCGACGTTTCAGCACCGTAACCATCGATCATTGCGGAATACGCATGCAATCCCTGGCGGGCCACATCGTAGCCACTACCGTAATCGCCGAATACGTGACCCCAACCGCTTGCACGTTTGCGCTCGCCCGCGGCATTACGCCCGAAAGCGATGCTGCCAGTACCGCTCACCATGGCGACTCCCACCCGATTCGGGAGAGCGCCGATGGCGAGCTCCGCATCGTTCGAGAGGGTGAGTTGCTCAGCCATGCCGTCCAGACCGGGTCGGAGCTTGATGTGATCCTCCGGTCGATCAGAGCCCGAGAGCCCGCACCAGAGTCCAGTCAGCGGCAATTTGAGCTCGGCTGCGGAAGCGGTGGTTTCGATGAGTTCCCGCAAGACAGCGATGGCCTTGTCGTGACTAATGACGGCTGCGTTCGATGTGGTTGTCTCCCTGCGAGCAATCTCGTTGCCGTGTTCATCCACCAGCACCATTGCTGTTTTTGTTCCGCCGCCATCGATGCCGGCGAAAAACGCGGTACTCATGTGTTGTTCCCTTCGATCACGGTGCGAATTCGCCCTTGAGCGGCGTCGATTTCCTCCCGCGATTCAGCTGCGCTGAAACCGGTGAGTGCGCTCACGATTGCCGCCTTCACATCGCCATCGGCCGCAGTAAGGGCCGCCTTCGCCTCATCGCTATCGAGACCAGTGGCTTCGGATACGATCCGCACGGAGCGTACTCGCAGCTTCTCGTTTGTCGGCTGCACATCCACCATCAGGTTTCCGTAGGTCTTGCCGAGCTTGATCATGGTGCCAGTGCTCAGCATGTTTAGCACCAACTTCTGGGCAGTGCCGGATTTCATGCGAGTCGATCCGGTTACGACTTCGGGGCCGGAGATGACTGCGATCGGAATATCGACTGCTGCGGAGAGTGCTGAATCTGCGGAGTTGCAGACTCCAACCGTGAGCGCGCCCATGCTCTTTGCATACTCAATCGCACCGAGCACAAACGGTGTTCGACCGCTGGCAGCGATCCCGACTACGGAGTCCTTCTCGGTGATCTCGATATCGCGCAGCGCCTGGGCACCAGCTTCGGGAGAATCTTCGACGTGTTCAACCGCGTGACGAAGTGCGTGGTCGCCACCGGCAATCAATCCCACCACGAGCTCCGGCGGGGTGTTGAATGTTGGCGGGCATTCCGAGGCATCCAGCACACCCAGCCGCCCCGAAGTTCCTGCTCCGATGTAGATCAGGCGACCACCTGATTGCATTCTGGCAACGATGCCATCAACCGCTTCCGTGATGTAACTGAGTTGCTCTGCAACCGCTGGAGCTACCCGAGCGTCTTCATTATTAATCACGCGGAGCATGTCCATGGTCGAGAGCACATCGATATTCGCCGAGTTCGCGTTTCGTTGTTCGGTGGTGATGCGAGATAGGTCTGGTGGCTGGTTGTTCATTTCCCATCCTGATGTGAGCGAGGAACAAGCGTTCCGTAGACGTATGAATCCTATTTTCGCACGGAAACAGAAGTGCTGTAGCGACTGAAGTGCGACTGTTTGCGTGGTAAGCTACAGCAACTTGTGGCGTTGAAAAGGCCGGAAAGGACTCCCTGTTTGCGATATGTTTGCAAGCGCTTCTAACTCTACCCGGATCGTGACCAAAAACATTCATCGCCTGACAGTCACACTGTTGGGTGTTTTGGTGATTCTTGTCGGTTGTGGATCGGGCACGGGTGGGGACGACGAAGGACATCAGTTCGCGAACGATCCTCGGCCAACAGCCAAATCCACCGAAGTGGTAGCCGCCTCTCCGGTCGCCACCAAATTTGTCGAAGCTCCAGTTCCCACGGAAAGCCCGGAAGATGTACTCAGCGTGCGCGGCGCCCCAAGATTCGTCTACCTGAGGACTGAAGGCGATTTGCAGGTGTACGACACCTCCGCACGAACCTTTACCAATGTCGAACTTCCAGACGAGATGACCTTGCTGGATCACACCAGCTCGCCAACCGGAGACCGCGTTGGTGTGCTTGGTGTGTTGAACGATGCGGTGGTGGTGCAATTCTTTGGTGCAGATGGTATCTCCCTCGGTGAGCCCACTCAATTGCCGAACGTTCGCGTACCGCAGGAGGCATCGCCAGTAGCGTCCCCGCAAGCCACTCCCGGCCGCATCGGCATTCCGCCATCATTCGCTATCAGCTGGGTTCCCCAGGGGAATTCCGTGGTTGTTTCTGGACCAGGTGTGCTGCAACGCGTCTCCATGAGTGGCGTCATCATGCCGATCTCGCGTGCAGGTGTCACCGGATCTGTACTGGATGCTCTCTGGAGCCCGATGGACTCCCAACTCGCGATTCTCACGCAAATGTCCGATGGGCATCAGGGAGTGTTCGTGCTGGATAGTGGCACGGCTGAAGCTCGCGAGCTTAAAGTGCTGCATCTTCAACCCGAACAGGGGCTGAGCAACCTTCAGTGGCTCCCGAACGGACTCGGCATGCTTGTTGTTGCGGGCAACAGCAGTGATGGGGAGGTGATGAACGGTCAGCTTTACGTCTACCGTTTCGACGAAGATGTGCCGAAGCTGATCGCTACGAGCGGTCAGGGTGGACCGGCAGGCACCATCAGCTTCGCCGCGGTTTCACCGGATGGACACTCGGTTGCCTATGCCGTGGCGGTGCGCGACGGGAATAATTGGCGGCTCCATTCGCTTTGGGTCAAGCCACTGAAAGGCGGTACAGCCGTCCAGATCCCGCTTGATAGCAATGCCTCGATCACGTTGTTGCAATGGTCGGCAGAGGGGCTGGTATGGCAGCAGGAAGACGGAACCGTGACGGTTGTCGATCAATCCCTGCAGCCGCGACCTCTCGGAGAAACACCACAGGCGACGCCTGCCGCATCGCCTGTGAGTTCACCAGTATCCGAAGCAACGCCAGTCGGCTAGCGATCAGGCGAATCGATCTCCTCCGCATCGAAGATATTTCTCACGGCCCGAAATGATTCGGTCGGATCACGATCTGGTTCGGCAGGTGCCTCGGATTCAACCTCATCCACCGATTTCTCAATCGGTGGAGCCGTGTAGCTCGCCGTTTCCACTTCTCTTATAGACGGTGCGGAATCACTCGGTGGTTCTTGAGGTGGTTGAGGCTGCGGATCGGGTTTTGGCGCTGGATCTGGAGCGGCTGCCTGCGGTTTGCGCGCAACTCGCTGGCGGAAGTTATCGATCGTGAAGCACTCCAAAGTGAGCGGTCGCCCCATCACCCGCGAGATAACCTGTTCAACCACGATCCTGGTTTCATCTGAATTGATCTTGTCCGCATGGAATGTATAGGGCGCGGTAAGAATTACCGTGTTGCCTTCGAGAGCAACCGGATCCATTTCGGAGAGCAGGGCACCGGTACGCACATTTTCGGCGTGCACATCAGCCTTGATCTTGCCCCAACTATTGCGAATGGCATCGACACCAGAATCATCACCCTGTGCAGTCGGCTCAGGTGCGCGCGAAACTGGCGACGGGGTAGAAGCTGGCGTGCTTTGTTGCGGTGCCGGTCGCGATTCTTGCCGCGGCGGTTGGCTCACGGACTGCGCCGGTGCCTGATTCGCCGGCGCCTGACGTCGCTGTCCACCCTGAACTCTGCCAATGAGATTCCCGGAACCTGCCGGTTTCAGTGGAGGTGCTTGCTCCTGCTGCGGCTGATTTGCAGATGGTGCCGAAGTTTCGGCGGCTTGCTGTACCGGCGGCTGGGCAGCCTGGTATACCGGGCGAGATCCACGAATCGCCCCTTCAACCACTGCAATCTCCAGCGGCAGTTGTGCGATACTCGCGTGTTTCACCTTGAAATCAATATCGCCAAAGATGCGCGTCAGTTCCGCGAGTTCGGCAAGATCGAATTTCTTCGCCAACTGCTTGCCGGCGGCATCCAGATCGCTGTGACCACCGGATCGCTCGAGCAGAAGTTCACGCATGTAGGTGAGCAACTGTCGTGCAAGCTGACGAACATCATCGCCGGCAGCAACGGCATCGCCCACCGCGCGGACCCCGGCGCCTGCATCGCGATCGGCGAGGGCATTCGCAATGTCCTCAACCCGATCATTCCGGCTTACACCGAGAACCGTGCGCACCAAATCGACGGTCACAGTCGTTGATTCATCGTCGGCGTTCTCACGGTAGACCGCTACCTGATCGAGCAATCCCTGCGCATCGCGCAGCGAACCTGTCGCGTGGCGAGCAATCATCATCTTGGCATCGTCATCGATTTCAATGTTCTCGGCCGCCGCCAGCTTGGTGAGATTGGCGACCGTTGCATCCAGACTGATGCGTCGGAAATCGAACCGCTGACAGCGACTAACGATGGTCTGCAGCAGATCTTCCGGATCCGTCGTGGCCAGCACAAACTTGGTGTGGGCTGGCGGTTCCTCCAGAGTTTTCAGGAACGCATTGGCGGCTGCACCCGTGATCTGGTGTGCTTCGTCGATGATGTAGAACTTGGTCTTGAGTTGCGTCGGTGCGTATTTCACGCGTTCGCGCAGATCGCGGATGTCATCGATACCACGGTTACTGGCGGCGTCGATCTCGATCACATCGGTCGTTGCACCGGTATTGATGGCAATACAACTCGGGCATTCATTGCACGGACGCTTGTTTGGATCGGGATGCTCGCAGTTAACGGCCTTTGCCAGGATTCTGGCTGTACTGGTCTTACCAGTTCCTCGTGGCCCGCAGAAGAGATAGGCGTGGGCAATGCGATCCAGCGCGATGGCATTTCGCAGCGTGTTCACCACGTGCTCCTGACCAAAGTGTTCATCCGCATCAAATGTTTGCGGGCGATACTTTCGGTACAGTGCAGTCGGTGCCGCAGCAGCAACCTGTCGCGATGCAGGGGCGGCCTCCGTCGTTTTCATAGCGGCAGGTGGATCAGATTCGAAGCCCGGCATCGGCATTGATGGAGCCGATTGAGGTTCTTCCTCTGGCGCCTCGATTTGCTCCTCCTCGGGTTCTTGCTCTGGCTCTGGCGAGCCAAACGCACTCAAATCGAACAGCGATCCGTCAGACATGTGGGCAACTCCAAACTTCGCGGCCATCGGTCAAGGTCGTTCACCTTGAAGGCGTTGAGACAGATTCAAGTATAGTGCCTGCAGTACTGGATGAATGTTGTGTGAGGCAGTTATGGGCACGCTCTATGTAGTGGCAACACCGATCGGAAACCTGCAGGATTTCACTCCGCGGGCGATAGAAACACTGAAGAGTGTCTCCCTCATTGCCGCCGAGGATACACGCCACAGCGGTACCTTGCGCACCACCTTTGATATCTCCACACCTATGGTGAGTTATCACCATCACAATCGCAGCCAACGCGAGCAGCAATTGTTGGATGCACTGGATTCTGGCGATGTTGCGTTGATCTCCGATGCCGGTACGCCGGCAATTGCCGATCCTGGTCAGGAAATCGTCGCTGCCGCCCACGCTGCTGGACACACGGTCGTCCCGATTCCGGGAGCCAGTGCCGCAATCGCTGCCGTCAGCGCCTCTGGTTTGGTGACAGGACCATTCATCTTCCTGGGATTCGTTGAACGCAAGGGCGAGGGGAGGCGACTCGCTCTCGAGAAAGCCCGGCAGACCTCCTGGCCGGTGGTGCTGTTCGAGAGTCCGCAGCGATTGATCGAAACCCTCGCTGATCTTCGCGGTGTCTTCGGGGACACACCATCAATCGTTGCTCGCGAGCTGACCAAGATGCATGAGGAGATCGTATCTGGCACGCTATCCGAACTCGAGGCTCATTTCTCCCAATCTGAAGTGCGCGGTGAAATCGTTATCGTCGTCGGCGAGTCGGATGTTGTTGCAGACGACATCGATCTCGAATCCGTTGCCCGCAGGCTCCTGGCGGAGGGACTGAAACCAAGCAAGGCTGCACGCGAACTCGCCAGTATCGCCAACATCGGCAGTGATGAGGCATATGCCTTAATCCGAGGGTTGCGAGATTCCGATTAAAGCGGCTGGAATCCCAGCTTGCGGTGGTGCATGCGAATACTCTGCAGGATTCCGACGAACACCATACTGGTCCACAGCGAACTCACACCGGCGCTCACGAACGGAAGCGTAATACCGGCAACCGGCATGAGGCCGATGTTCATGCCGATATTGAGCGTGGCCTGGAAGAAGAACATACCGCCGGCACAAATGGCGATCATCTGGCCGAAGTGATCACGCGCGACTTCTGCGATTGAGAGGCATCGCCAAATCAGGATAAGCATGGCGATCATGAGGCCGATCATGCCGACAAAGCCGAACATACCGCTGGCATGCGCGAAGATGAAGTCGGATTCCGCCACACCGAGCAGATTGAGCGTGCTCTGCGTACCACCGCGAATGCCCTCGCCAAACATTCCACCGGCACCGATTGCTGTACGTGCCTGAATTATCTGGTAGCCACCACCGAGCTGATCGGAATCCGGATCGAAACTCACCAACAGGCGGATTTTTTGATACGGCTCCAGCACGAACTGCCAGGCAAACAATACGAGGAATGGCAGGCTGATGGCGGTGACCGCAATCCAGACCTTGCTGGTGCGCATGGCCAGCAAAGAACTCAGCCAAATCGCGATGTAGACCATGGTCTGGCCAAGGTCGGGACCGATGAGGATCAACAGCGAAGGCAGACCGACAATCAGCGCGGCGATCACGAAGTTGCTGAGGCGCTTCATATCCGCCCCCTGACCCGCAACGAACGCTGCCAGGGCCAGAACCGTGGTGATCTTCGTGAATTCCGATGGCTGGATGAGCGTGAATCCCAGATTGAACCAGTTCTGCGCACCGGCCACCGTCACACCCAGCGGGGTCTGAACTGCTACGAGGAGCAGCAATCCAGCGATGTACATCGGCCACACCAACGCGTGGAGGTAGCGATAGTCCAGACTGGCGAAGAAGAACATCAGCACCAGGCCGATGGCACCAAAGATCATGTGCTTGGTGCCATCGTTGAGCGTGGCCGGGTTCGGGAGACCGACGGCGCTCCAGATGCTGATGGTCCCGAAGGCCATCAGCACCCCCATGGTGAGGAACAACATCCAGTCGAAATCGCGCCAGCGGTCAGTGCCAACACTGTAGGAAGGGATTTCAATTTTGTGGCGACGAGGCAGGTACATAGAATTTCCGGATTGAGCCACTAGAGCACGGCAACCTGAT
Source organism: Chloroflexota bacterium (assembly GCA_023424355.1). Taxonomy (GTDB): domain Bacteria; phylum Chloroflexota; class Chloroflexia; order Thermomicrobiales; family UBA6265; genus UBA6265. The sequence goes on from JAFAEA010000184.1 coordinate 11,382, forward strand.
TAATAGTAATGCGGAAGGTTTGATTGAGCAGATTGGCGGCGCGGCGGCACATTTGCATACGCGGCAAGAAAAGCTCGAAGTATTTCATCACACTTGCGAGTTCGGTATCGATCTCAAGTTCCAGTGTGATCGTTTTGGCCTCCGCATTCACGCGCAAGAACGATGATGTAGTGGCGTAGTTCATCTGATCGTGTTCATCGAACTCTGCCGGCTCTGTCTCACGAACGCGACTTCGGTGCACATCGCTCTTGTCCGCCAGAATCAGCGCTGCGCTTACCGGATTCACCGGTTCGCCTAGCTTGCCATGATCGTCTCCGTGAGAGCCAATGGCACTCATGATCACAATCACGTCCTCAGGGGCCATGCCGCGGGCTGCGAGTATCTGATGAGCGATTACCGCTCCAGTGCTGGCATGACCATGCCGACTCACCACGTTGCCGATATCGTGCGTAAAGCCAGCGATGGCGGCGAGTTCCTGCATGCGTTCATCGTAGCCGAGGCGTTGCAATACTCCGCGCGCGATCTTTGAAACCAGGCCCACATGACGAAAACCATGCTCGGTGTAGCCAAGAACACCAAGGTTCTGATCGGCAGCAGCGATCATCGCGCGGATTTCCTCATCGTGTTCGATTTCGGCAAAGGTGAGTTTGGTAGAGGTGCGAGGTTCGGTAGCAGTCATGTGTCGCCCACGTGTACGTATCGGAATGTCGGTATGATCGTACACTAAACGCACACCCATAAACCTCATCTCAATTAATGGATGCACGGTATAATTACGGTACAACAGCTGTACGAACGCCAAAAGAAGGGTGTCGAAAATGTTTCCAATCAACGACTACTTCGATGCCATACTGGTCGGCGGATTTCTCTTCGGGATTTTGTTCACTGTCGGTTCCGTCGTCCTGGGATTCGCTGATCTTGGTGGCGATGCCGATTCGGGACATGATTTTGACCACGGTGCCGATGGAAACGGTCACGGATTTCATCTTTTCAACGTCAGTTCAGTTCTGGCTTTTATCACCTGGTTTAGCGGAACTACGTACCTTGCTCGCAACGGATTCGGCTGGATTGTCGGCCTGGCCATTCTGCTTGGTCTGGTGGTTGGATTGGCCGGTGCCATGGCCATCAGTTGGTTCATGTATTCTTTTCTACGCAAGAACAGTCCGGAACTGAATCCTGCAGATTGGGATCAGGTTGGGCAGATCGGACGGGTCACCGGTACCATCTTTCCAACAGGCACTGGAGAGGTGATTTACGAGCGACACGGTAGCCGTCATGCGATTCCGGCTCGCACCAAAGATGGGGTAGGGATCGAAAGAGACGTCGAAGTCGTTATTCTTGACATAGAAAAGGGAGTGGCTATCGTGCAACCATGGCAGCAGCTCCTGGAAGAACATGATTCCAAAGAGTGATTTGAGGGCAGAGTCGCCCTGTGTGGAGGAGTATCCTGCGTGGGTCTTACATCAATCCTGATAATTGTAGGCGTCATGGTAGTGGTTTTGCTGCTGCTCGCCGCAATTATCGCCAATCTGTATCGGAAGGTTGGTCCTAACGAAGCCCTCATTGTGTACGGTTTCGGTGGCACCAAGGTCGTAAAGGGCAGCGGTAAGGTCATCTGGCCGATGATCCAGCAGAGCCGCGAGCTCAGCCTGGAGCTCATGAGCTTCGATGTGGCACCAACCCAGGATCTCTACACCAATCAGGGTGTGGCAGTGAATGTGGAGGCCGTGGCGCAGATCAAGGTGAAGTCTGATCCGGTGAGCATTCTCACGGCATCGGAGCAGTTCCTCAGCATGGATTACCAAGCCATGCAGGGGCTCATACGTCTGGTGATGGAAGGTCATCTCCGCGGTATTGTCGGTCAGCTCACTGTTGAAGCCATCGTGAAGGAACCAGAAATGGTTGCCGATCGCATGCGCGCCAATGTCGCTGAAGATATGTCCAAGATGGGACTCGAGGTGGTGAGCTTCACCATCCGCGAAGTCACCGATTCCAACGACTACATTCTCAATATGGGTAAGCCGGATGTGGCCCTCGTTCGCCGCACCGCCGATATCGCCATCGCCGAGGCAGAGCGCGATACCGCTATCCGCCGTGCGCAGGCCATGCGCGAAGCGAAGATCGCCGAAGCGGCCGCCGAGCAGGAAAAGGTGCTGGCAGAATCGCTCAGCCAGACCGCTCAGGCCGAGGCCGTGCGCGACCTCAACCTGAAGCAGGCCGAATACGAACGCGCCGTGCAGGAGCAGCGAGCCCAGGCCGATAAGGCGTATGAGATTCAGGCCAGCGTGCAGCAACAGCGCATTGTGCAGGAACAGGTCCGCGTTGAGGAAGTCCGCAAGCAAGGTGAAATCGCCGTGCAGGAAGCGGAAATCCTTCGCCGCGAGAAGGAACTTATCGCTACCGTTCTCCGTGCCGCCGAGGTCGAGAAGCAGCGAATCGAAACCCTTGCCGAAGCCGAGCGCAATCGCGAAGTGCTCAAGGCTCGTGCTATTGCCGAGCGCACACGACTCGAAGGTGAAGCCGAAGCCGAAGTGGTTCGTATCACTGGTAAGGCCGAAGCCGAGGTTATCGAGGCCAAGGGTCAATCCGAAGCACAGGCCATGCAGGTCAAGGCCGCTGCTTATCAGGAATACAACCAGGCCGCGATTCTGGATCAGCTTCTGGCCCAGATGCCGGAAATGGTGCGCGCCGCAGCCGAGCCGCTCAACCGCGTCGACAAGATCACCGTGGTTTCCACCGGCGGCGATGGCGAGAATGGCAGTACCGGTATGAACCGCATCACCAACGATATGACCACGTTGGTGGCGCAGGTGCCAGCACTGCTGGAATCCCTCACCGGCGTGAAGTTGGACGAGCTGTTGAAGCACGTCCCGGGCACGCAGGATAACTATCGCAAGTCGCCGAAAACGGCAGCCGCTCGCAAGCCGGCCGCCGAGGATGCCGAAGTGGTTGAAGCCGAACCAGTTGAGGAAGCGGAAGAGGATTCCGCAGCCGAATAGATTGAACCGGGCAAATTTGGGATACTAAACGGGAGGCATATGCCTCCCGTTTCTCAATTCGTTCAAGGTGCAACCCGTTATGGAAAATCCCGGCCACACTCCCATTCCTGGTGGCGAAGCGCAATTCGTCGAACCCCAGGCACTTGGCGAACCGGGCAATCGAAGATTCCGCATTGTGGTGGTGATCAATGGCATCACCTGGATTCTCTGGATGGAGAAGCAACAGGTGCAGGCTCTTGGTTTGGCGATGGAACAGATTTTGGAATATCTGCCGCTGAATCAGGCGCTGCCGGATTGGGCCATGAACCAGTCGGAATACGATGAGCATACCGATCTCCAGTTCCGGGTTGGACGCATCGAAATGGGTTTCGATGCTGGCGACAATCAGGTGGTCATCGCCGCTCACGATATCCAGCAGGAAGATATGGAAGGCCAGCCCAGTGTGCGCTTCCGTATGAATCTGCAAATGGCGCGAGCCTTCAGCGAAGAATCCGCTGATCTCATGACCCGCGGCCGACCTCTCTGCCCGATGTGCGGCTTGCCCAAGGAAGACGGCCATGTGTGCCCGGAGCAAAACGGACACCTTCCGTACGATCTGGACGATCCATTCATCGATCTGACCTAGTTGCTGCATAAATAAACAGACATCTCGGAAAATCATTCAAGGCACATACCCATAACCAGTCGTATGGTTGATTCAACGCATCCAGCATGGATTTTGCTCAACCTGTCGTGGTGGAGATGCTGGATGTCCGGGAGGACGAATTGAACCAAAACAGTCCACATCTTGGCCGGATGGGCTATGGATACATCGCACTTCTCCTCGCGTTTGCATCCATATCTACGGATCTTTATCTACCCGCAATGCCCACCAT
>JAFAEA010000245.1 GCA_023424355.1 Chloroflexota bacterium
CTGGATCCCACCTGCATTTCGTGCGGCAGAATCTCCTGAATGACCGCAGCACCAGATGCGCCGATGGCGGCATTGAGTGCATCGGCCAGCGCTTCCAGCTTCTTCACACCTTCGGCGTCACGAATACCGCGTCCGCCAGAAACCACGCGCTCGGCTTCCTTGAGGGCTGGTCGATTGCCGCCACCACTAATGGCAGTTTCGCTAGAATCCGGAGCGAATTCGGCGAACACGTCGGCGAGGGTGAGCGCCTCGGCAGTACCGATATCGCTCGGCTCGATCATGCCGGGTTCAAGCGCGATCACGAAAGTTGTCTCCGGATCACAGCTGACGCTGGTCTCTGCGCGTCCACCAAGGACATCGCGGGAGACGGCGACTCGACCATCGATCACGTCGACACCCGTCGCCCAACTTGCCAGTGGCAGATTGAGCTTCGCGGCGAGGCGAGGTGTCCAGTCAACGCCGATGCCGGTACCCGGAGAGATCACCACGCGCCACGGATGGCTCTCGACCACACCGGTGGCTACTTCCTTCCATGCCATGTAAGGGAAGGGTTCTTCCTCTTCAACTTCGTGCCACACCACATTGATGCTCTTATCGAGCGATTCCAGGTATGGTTCGGCTTCCTCAAAGTAGCTACCGAGCATGGCCAACGTGAGGGGTTCGCCCAACTTCTCGGAGAGTTCCAGTCCAGCGGTGAACATCTCGTGTGTGTGTGGAGAAATGATGCCGGCGAACACCTCGCCGAGAATCAGCACACCATTTTTGTCTGTCATTGCGCACATCTTTCTAACCGACCAGGCGATGTTCCTTCAGCCAATCGGCCAGTTTCTTCGCTGCAGCTGCGGGTTCTTCACCCTTAATCACCACACGCTCACCACCACGGCGCGCCGCGAGAGGTGCGCTCCAGGTGAGGCGATTACCTGGCTCATCCGTCGGCTGCGATTGCTCGATGGTTTTGCGCTTCGCCGACATCATGCCGCGGAGGTTCGGGTGTCGCTTTGGCTCGCCTTCACGCGCATTCAACACAAGCAGAATCGGTGTGGGAACTTCGATATCGTCCGGGAAACCATCGAGTTCATAGGAAACCGCGAGGGCATCGCCGGATTGTTTGGCGCTGATGACGCCGGAAAGATGCGGGATATCGAGCACTTCGGCCACCTGCATACCGAGCTGGCCGGTGCCGTAGTCCTCGCTCAATTTACCGGTGATGATGACATCGAAGCCATCCAACACGTTGGCAAGAGCTCGGGCAGCAAAGAGTGTGCCTGCCTCACCCTCGTACACCACGTGCTTGCCTTCGGCGTTGCCCATGGCAGCTGCAATGGCCGAGACAATATCGTCTTTCATGGCTTCCGGACCGAGGCCGACGACGGTCAGCTCGCCATCGCCGCTCTCGACAAGATCGACCGCTTCGCTGATCGCGTGCAGATCGGCACGATCGAGGCCCGGCTTGCCTTCCAGATTCGGGGTGCCAGTTTCCGCATCGATGCGAACATTACGCACATCCACCGTGTGCTTTACTAGTACTGCGATTTTCAACGCAATTATCCTTTCCTGTCCTCAAATACAGGTTTTCGCTTCTCCACAAAGGCGGTCATGCCCTCGCGCTGATCGTGCGATTCAAATGTATTGGCAAATGTTTGCAGTTCAAGATCCAGACCTTCATCCGGGCTCATCGACTGGCTGGCCGCGATGAGCTTCTTCGTATCAGCCACCGCTTGCGGGCTATTGCGAGCAATGATGCGTGCCATGAAGGTGGCATTTTCCATCAGCGTATCCGGTTCGTGCACGGAGTTCACGATTCCCATTTTGAGTGCCGTTTCCGCATTGGCACGATGCCCACTGAACAGCATTTCGCTGGCCGCCCCCTTGCCGATGAGACGCGTCAGACGCTGAGTACCACCCCACCCCGCCGGGATGCCGAGGGAAACCTCCGGCTGACCGATAACGGCGGTGGTATCAGCAAGTCTGAAATCGCAGGCGAGCGAGATTTCGCAGCCGCCACCGAGGGCGAAGCCGCGAATCACGGCAATCACAGGCTGCGGCACCTTCTCAATGGTCTTGCAGACTGTGTGACCGAGACGCCCGAACTCCATTGCCTCGTCTTTGCTCATCACGCTCATGCGCTTGATGTTGGCACCCGCGGCGAAGGCTCGCTGGCCCGCGCCGGTGAGTAGAATCACACGGACATCGGTTCGCTGCCCCAGGCCATCGAAGGTATCGATCAACGATTGCAGATGCGCATTATCGAGCGCATTGAGTTCGTCCGGATTGTTCAGTGTCACGGTGGCGATAGCGCCATCGACTGCGAGATCAATACTCATGTTTCCTCCAGATTCGCGATTTCGGTGATGTACTGCCGGCTTACGCGCACATATCGACCAGGGATCCCGGCCAAATGCGATGCCTGCTTCTCATCAAGCTCGCTGCGCTGCTTCGCGGGCATACCCACCATCACGGCCTTCTCGGGCACAACAACGCGCTCAGAAATGAGCGCACCTGCGGCGATCACAGCTCCTGCTCCGATTTCGGAGTAGGACATGATGATTGATCCCATGCCGATGAGCACACCATCGTGAATTGTGGTGCCATGCACCAACGCGCTGTGGCCGATGGTGACATCGTTGCCGATGATGGTTGGGGCATCCATATTCACATGCACCACGGTGCAATCCTGCACACTGGTGCGATCGCCGATGGTAATGGGTGCAATATCACCGCGAACCACGGTCTGGAACCATACGCTGGATTGCGATCCGATGGTGACATTGCCAATGACTACTGCTCCCGGTGCGATAAACGCATCGTCGGCAATCGTCGGCCAGGTACCTTCCCATGGAAGAATGATGGCTCCCGGAAAACGGTCCGCGAAATCGGCGTTGCTCATCCCTGCACTCGCAGGATCATGGCATCACCCTGCCCGCCACCGGAACAGATGCCAATAGCAGCGATACCGCCGCCGCGTCGCTTCAGCTCCTTGATTGCGGTGATCACCAAACGTGCGCCACTGGCCCCAATTGGATGGCCAAGCGCAACCGCGCCGCCATTGACGTTGACCTTCTCGGCATCGACTCCGAGTCGATTGGCGGAGGTCAGCGCGACACTGGCGAATGCTTCATTAATCTCGAAGATATCGACATCGTCGACGGTAAGATTTGCCTTCTCGAGCGCGTTGCGAATGGCCATTTCAGGTGTGTAGGCAAGATACGGAGCATCCCACGCCGCCTGACCGGAGGCGAGGATCTCTGCAGACGCTGTGTGTCCGCTTGCCTTTGCCCATTCGGCGTCGGCTACTACAACGGCAGCTGCACCATCGTTCACACCAGGAGCATTGCCGGCAGTGACGGAGCTGTTGGGATCGAAAGCCGGCTTCAGTTTGGCCAGCGCTTCGAGGCTGGTTTCGCGTCGGGGAGCCTCATCGGTATCGATAGTTGTCGAGCCCTTGCGTCCCTCGATCACCACCGGCACGATCTCCTCGGCCATGATGCCACTGTCAATGGCGGCGAGGGCACGTTCGTGAGATCGCAGGGCCCAGGCATCCTGCTCCTCGCGGGAGACACCGGTTTCGGCGGCGACATTTCCGCCGTGGATAACCATGTGCACATTATCGATGGCGCACCAAAGTCCGTCTTTGATCATCAGATCGACCAATTCGCCGTTACCCATGCGGTATCCGGCGCGCGCCTTTGGCAGTGCATATGGAGCGTTGCTCATACTTTCCATGCCGCCGGCAAGCACCACGGAGGCCTCGCCAAGCTTCACCTGCATATCGGCCAAGCTGATGGCACGGAGTCCAGAACCGCAGACGCGATTGATCGTCTCGGCTGTGACGGTGCGATCGAGTCCAGTTTTGAGTCCAACCTGACGCGCGGGGTTTTGTCCGGCGCCGGCCTGAAGCACGTGTCCCATGATGACGTGATTGATATCGGCATCGCTGATACCAGAGCGCCCGATCGCTTCACGCGCGGCAATAACACCGAGATCAACGGCGGAGAGTGGCGAAAGACCACCTCCCATCTTCCCGAACGGTGTTCGCGCGCCTGCCAGAATCACGCTTCCCATATTCAACCTTCTTTACAAGCGAAACGGGACCTGTGGCATTAAATCCGCAGGTCCCATCACATCCGCTGATTGACCCGTAGCCGGGTGGCTTACTCGCCGAAGCCCTGTGCGGGCGGCTGAGGATTGTTCAATGGTTTGTCGACTCGATAGCCCAGTTCGTACTCGGCCTGAACGATCTGATGGATCTCGCGGGTGCCTTCGTAAATCACCGCACCGCGGGCGTTACGCAGCATGCGCTCCACCGGGTAATCGCTGGCGAAACCGTAGGAACCGTGGATCTGCACGGCGTCGTCGGCGCTCTGCAGGGCCACATCGCAGGCGTACCACTTGGCAAGCGAGGTTTCCTTAGTGTTGCGCACACCGCGATTCTTCAGCTCGGCAGCCTTCATCACCAGAAGCTCGCTGGCTTCGCGACCGGCAACCATTTTGCTGATCATCTGCTGCACCAGCTGATGCTTACCGATCGGCACACCAAAGGTGTATCGCTCATTGGCGTATTTGGTGCTGGCATCGAGAGCAGCCTTGGTGAGGCCAACAGCACCAGCAGCCACGGTGAAGCGGCCCTGATCGATAGCACTCATGGCGATCTTGAAACCTTCGCCCTCTTCGCCAATTCGATTGGCGGCCGGCACGCGGACATTGTTGAAGCTCATCTCGCCGGTGTTACCAGCGCGAACACCCAACTTGCCATGGATGGTGCCGGTGGTGAAACCTTCCATACCGCGCTCGACCACGAACGCCGTCATGCCCTTGTGGCCAGCTTCCTTATCGAGGGTGGCGAACACGAGGAAGTTATCGGCAATATCGGCGAGGGAGATCCACATCTTGGAGCCGTTGAGAATGTAGTCATCTCCATCCTTCTTGGCGGTGGTATCGATGGCGGCTGCATCGGAGCCGGCACCCGGCTCGGTGAGACCAAAGGTAGCGATCTTTTCGCCACGAGCCTGAGGAACCAGGAAGCGCTGCTTCTGCTCCTCGTTGGCCCACTGCAACAGCGTGAGGCTGTTCAGACCGATGTGAACGCTGAGGACCACGCGAAGGGTGGTATCAACGTACTCCATCTCCTCGCAGGCAAGCGCAAGACTGATGTAATCGAGGCCAAGACCACCGTACTCTTCCGGAATCGGGAGGCCGAGAATTCCTGCCTCGCCCATCTTGTCGATGATATCGCGGGAGTAATTCTGCTTGGTATCCCACTCGTGGATATGCGGTGCAGCCTCGCGGGCAGCAAACTCGCGCACCATATCTCGAACTTGCTGTTGCTCATCCGTGTATTCAAAATTCATTTCTGGAGTTTCACCTTTACTCTATGACACCCATTGCCATTTGAATACGAAAAGTATACCAGCGAACACCTGACTCTATTCAGCGTTCTGTTCCGAAACCGGGCGCGGTCCGCGGGTAATTTCCCCGGCAACCACTACCCGTTCGCGACCTTGTACATTCAAACGCAGTCCGCCATTTTGGGCAATGCCAAGAATGCGACCTGTAATAACTCTATCCCCATCAAGAAGTGAAACAATCTCCTGGTTCAGCCACAATCGTTTGTCCAGCTTTTGCAAAATAGATGCGGACAACTTGTTACCTACGGAATCCCAGGTAGAGTTCAGACGCACTGCCAGAGAATCGAGAAGCATTCCAGGATCTATCTCCGCCGGCACATGCCGGGAAAGGCTGGTGGCGGTTTCCGGCAGAAGTTCTGGCGGCATGTTCAGATTTATGCCGATACCGAGTACGGCAACAGGAGATGGGTTGGATCGCGTTTGTAGCAAAATCCCACTCAACTTTTTGCCATTCATGAGCACATCGTTCGGCCACTTGATGTGAACGGGATCAGTGGTTCGTGAAGCGACCTCATCGGCCAGCGCCCGCGCCACCAGAATCGAAAGAGTCCCAAGTTCGTGGAAGGGAACTTCGGGACGCAGCAGCACAGAAAACATCAGCGAGGATCCCGTCGGCGCCTGCCAGGTTTTCCCCTGACGTCCTCGCCCGGCCGACTGATAGTCGGCACGGACGATGGTGCCATGGTTCGCGCCGGATTCTGCCAGCGCAAATGCGATGTTCTGGGTGCTATCGACTTCCGGAAAGTGCCAGCGCGTGCGACCGATCACTCTTTGGACGTTCCCTTGTCGTCGGATTCGTCGTCCGATTTGTCCTTGTGGCGGTCATCGTTATCGGAGCGCAAGCGCTGCAGCCAGCTTTCCGACTCGTCTTCTTCTTCCTCATCAGGAATCTCGAGACGGGTGACACGCATTTTGCGAACACGATGTCGCTCGACAGAAAGGATTTCTACGCGCACGCCCTCGGCTTCGAACTGATCGCCGGCGACGGCGAGGCGGCCAAGGTGCTTGTGAACGAATCCGCCAAGAGTGGTAAAATCCTCATCCTCGTTGAACTCAACTCCGAGAACTTCTTCCAGATCTTCCATCGGCAAGCGACCATCGGCATCGACAGTGTCTTCGCCGGTGCTTACGATGAGATCTTCTTCAAAGTCGTACTCGTCCTGAATTTCGCCGACGATTTCCTCGA
>JAFAEA010000292.1 GCA_023424355.1 Chloroflexota bacterium
GCGGCGAGGCCTACTCCCGGTGCATCCAGCATGGTTTCCCACATATCCTCGGCCAGCTTACGAATGCCATCATCGGCCTTACGCAGCTTGATCGCCTTCTTCCGAAGTACTGGATCGGGTTCCTTCACAATATTCAACAAAGCCATGTAGTGTATCTCTCAAAAATGCGGGTGAACGGGTAATGCCCTGTGGGCAACTACCGTAATTATACGACGCTACAACATACTTTCCGGATCGATATCAATCACCCAACCTGGTCGCCGGGGCAGATCCTGCAGTAACTCTTCCATCTGGGTTGTGCGCACTACCAATTGCCACTGGAACTGATTGCGAATCCGCGCCACAAATGCCGGCGATGGCCCCAGCAACTCCATCTCGATGCGGTTCTTGTACGCATGGAGCGAGAGTTCGCGCGCCATCAGGCCGGCCTCGGTGGCGGCAGCCTGCTGCGAATCCTCCCGGATCACGAACCGCGCCAGCCGATGCATGGGCGGGAAGCGGAACCGCTCCCGGAATGCGACTTCCTCCGCATAGAAGCGCTCGTAATCATGCTTGCTGGCCGCCTGCACAGCGTAGTGATCTGGCGTGTAGGTCTGGAACACCACGATACTGCCAGGACCGCGACGTCCCGCCCGGCCGGCCACCTGGGTGAGAAGCTGGAATGTGCGCTCGGCACTGCGGAAATCCGGCAGATATAGCATCGAATCCGCCTGTACCACACCGATGGTGGTGACCCGTGGCAGATCGAAACCTTTACTGACCATCTGCGTGCCGACAATGATATCGACATGGTGCTCCTCGGCCCGATCCAGCATCACCTGATATCCGTGCTCGCGCACGGCATCGGCATCCCAGCGCATCACGCGGGCATCGGGGAAGCGATTTCGCACCGCCTCCTCGACCCGCTGGGTCCCGGCCCCGAGATAATCCAGGCGACTGGCGCACTCCGGACAGCGATTCGGCCGCGGAATCCGATAATCGCATCGGTGACAGATCATCAGCTTCATATCGGCGTGGAACACCATGGGGATGTCGCAGTTTGGACATTCGATGCGATGCCCGTGATCCCGACAGATGACCACCGTGCTCATGCCACGTCGGTTCAGCAGCACAATCCCCTGTTCGTTTGCCGCCAGAGAGCGCTCTAATTGCGATTGCAGCTCCCGACTGAGCAGATCGGCATTACCGGCCCGTAATTCCGCCCGCAGATCCACCACCCGCACTTCTGGCAGCTCCAATGCCTCACCATCGGTGAGATTCGGACTCACCCGATGCGGGAGTTCGAGCAGATGGTAATCACCCCGACGCGCGTGCCACATCGATTCGATGGCGGGAGTCGCCGATCCCATCACCAATACCGCGCCGGATTCCTGCGCCAGCTTCCGCGCCACTGTTCGAGCGTGATAGCGCGGTTCGTTATCCTGCTTGAAGCTGGAATCGTGCTCCTCGTCCATCACGATCAAACCGAGATTGGCGAGTGGAGAGAAGAGCGCCGAGCGCGGTCCAACCACGACATCGACCTCCCCCGCCGCGATGCGACTCCAGAGCTCATAGCGCTCGGAATCCGTCATGGCACTGTGCAGCACATCGACACGACCCGGGAAGCGATCGACGAATCGGCGCACCACCTGCGTGGCAAGGGCGATTTCCGGCACAAGAATCATGGCAGTGCGGTTGTTCCGCAAACACCAGGCGACCGCACGGAGGTAGATTTCCGTTTTACCGGAGCCGGTGACTCCAAACAGCAAATGCGGGGTGCTATCGCCCTGCTGAAGTGCCTTCTCGATCTCCTGCCACGCTGCCGACTGGGCATTACTGAGTGATGGCACCTTGCTGGAGCGCGGTTGCGGAGCCTCGCGGGCCAAGACCTGCACGACCTCGATAGCGCCCTTCTTCTCCAGAGCATCCAGATTAGCTGACGTGACCTCGACCTCTGCCTGAAGCTCGCTGTACGGCACCAGATCGTCGCCCTCATCACGTCGCCATTTGTGTAGCTGGATCAGCGCATCCATGATGGCACGTTGCCGGGTCGCAGATGCAGCAATCGCGACATCGGGATCGATGAGGCGGATCAGTTTCACCATGCGCGGACGGGGCACGCGATTTTCCGGACGTTGCCAGCGCTGAATCGCCTCCATCTTTACCAGCGCGCTCAACACCGTGCTCAGATTCTTGCCGGTGCGAGCGCGGAGAACGGGCAGTGAGACCTCTTCATCGATGGTGAGTTCATCGATCACTTGCTGCTGTGCTTTGGTGAACTCCATGGATTCCAGATCTGTATCCGGATTGAGGGTGTAGACATCTACTGACTTCCAGAGTCGACCGGGAGGCAGGAAAAGCGCCGCGCACTGAAACAGACTGCTGGCGGTTTCGTGGCTCATCCACAGGGCCATTTCCCATTGCAGATCACTGAGGATTACTTCCGTCTCCACCGGATCGCCAATGGGGCGCACCGCGAACTCGGGTTTATCCTGGCTGTACCCAACCACAAACCCGAGCACGAGCCTGTTGCGCAGTGGCACGCGAATAAGCTGGCCGATTACGGGCATTTCCTCACTGTTCGCCTTTGTTGCGTACGTGAGAATGCCCTTGTCGAGATGCGCGGGAGCGC
>JAFAEA010000312.1 GCA_023424355.1 Chloroflexota bacterium
CTATGCCGAACGAGCAAAGGCTTTTGTTGCTCGGGTGAAGGATGTCAACGAACTTCTGGATGAACAGCCTCTCGTGACTCCGGACACGCCAGTGAATGCCAAGGTGACTCTGCAGGAGCCGTGTCACCTGGTGCACGCCCAGCGAATCTTCGCCCAGCCGCGATCTCTCCTTGCGCAGGTGCCGGGGCTGGAACTCGTGGAAATGCAGGAATCATCTCTGTGTTGCGGTAGTGCAGGTATCTACAACATCACACGACCACAAATGGCGGATTCCCTGGGAGATCGCAAAGCCAAACATGCCATGGCTACCTGTGCCGAAATGGTGGTCACGAGCAATCCTGGCTGCCACATGCAGCTCCGCACCTCGCTGATCCGAAACGGATCGGAACAGGAAGTGGAGCACATTGTCACGATTCTGGATGAGGCGTATGGCGGCAAGAACGTGAATGGGTTCGCGATCGATCAGCGCTAAATCGTTCCGTCCGCTTCGTTGGCTATCGGGAAGCGAATCAGCGCGATCGTGCCATCTTCATCCGATGTGATGGTGAAAGTGCCATGGAGATCGCTTGTCACCAGCCGGTGGGTGATACGCATGCCGAGTCCCTGGCTCTGTGACGGATCGAATCCCTCGGGTACCTTTACCCCATCGTTGAAGATCTCGACGTTGGCGTATTTGTCTTCTTCCCAGGCACGGATGCGGATGTAGCCGGTGGTTCGATCCTCGAATCCATGGCTGATTGCATTCGCCGCCAGCTCGTTGATGAGCAGGCTCATGATGGTCGCCTGCCGACTCGGAATCCTCAGTTCACTTGGTTGAATATCGAATGTCACCTTGAGTGATGGCGGAATGAGAGTGCTGTGTGCATCCTCGGCCACAAGTCGGGCAATCTGATCGAGCGTCGCGCCAGTGAAGTGGTTCGGATCGCTTAACAGATCGTGCACAGCAGCGATTGCCTGGATGCGGCTCACCGCCTCGCGAATTTCGACTGCCCACGGGGCGTCCTCCGCATAGCGGATTTGCAGACTCAAGAGTGCCGCCACAGTCTGCAGGTTATTTCGCACCCGGTGATGCATTTCCTGCACCAGCGTGCGCTGTGTACGGAGCCCATCCACTGCATTCGTGTACAGATCCGCATTCTCAATGGCAATCGCCGCGGAATCGGCGAATGCCTGCAGCAAGCCCACCTGCTCGGTGGGGATATTGCTGTGTGCATCCATGCGGTAGGCGATGGCACCCACGATTTCGCGGGCAGTGCGCAACGGCATGCAATAGATATCCGCGAGACCATCCTCGTAATCGAGCGTCGCGCGCATGGCGGCGCCGGTATTGAACACTTCCTCAATCAGATCGTTACGCTGACGAACATCTTTCAGCATCCGAACCGTGCCGATACGAGATTCGATGATCGGATCGGTACCGCCCGCAAGGCGATTCGGCCGGAACACCGCCGCCGCCTCGGCATTGGCGATCTCCAGCCCGTTTTGAGTAATGAGTCGCAGCACATCGTTCAGCTCCAGCGTGCTGGTGAGTGATCGCGTCACGCGCTGAAGGGTACCCAGCTCCTCGATTTTCTGATGAAGTTGCTCATCGGTGCTGGCGTAGATACGGGCGTTATCGATGGCGATCGCGAGCTCGCCCGCCACGGTGCGGAGGAACTCGAGTTCCTCCAAATCCCACACACGAGGCTCAATCGAGTGGATATCGAGCACGCCAACCAGGCGGTTCTGACCCTGAATCATCGGTACAGAGACTTGGCTCGCATACTTGTCGTCGCCGATGGCGGGGTGGGGGAGATAACTTTCGTGCTCCCGCGCATTGGTGGCGGAGATGAGAATACCCTCGACCGCAACTCGCCCAACGATGCCTTCGCCGGGCTGAAGTGTCACCGTGCCGACTGCAGCCGGATTGAGTCCGTTGGTGGCATCGAGCGTGATGAGTCCGGTGGATTCGTCGTACAGGAAGATCGCACTTGCGTCACTATTGGTTGCGCTCTTCACGACGTCAGTGACGATATCCAACATCTCTTCCGAAT
Source organism: Chloroflexota bacterium (assembly GCA_023424355.1). Lineage (GTDB taxonomy): Bacteria > Chloroflexota > Chloroflexia > Thermomicrobiales > UBA6265 > UBA6265. The sequence continues at coordinate 2,034 of JAFAEA010000312.1, forward strand.
GCATGTTGCTCGTGGCAGCACGATTGATGCGATGCAGCGCGGCAAGGCGATCGTGCGGAGGTTCGGGATAGGTGTCCGTGGTCGGCGATGGTTCTTCCAGCGGCGCGACCACGGTGGAACCTATGAATGCCTCCGCCACTCGAGCCATCGCGATACCCGCAGCCCGGTCGCGATCGGTGCTGGAGCTCGTCTTCCCGAACCGGTCGTAAACCGTGTTCAGTGCATCCAATGCCATGCTGAGTGCATCCGAGAGCGATGCATCCGCCGAGCGAATGCGCCCTCCGAACCGCTCAAAACTCTGCAGCAAGCCTTCACCTCCGATGATCGGACCCGTAGCCCGAGGGTCGAAACTGGCGGCGAGTTCTGAGCTAAGCCGGTCTCCCAGGCTTTGAAGTGGCACATTCGCTGGCATTGATGATGTTTCCTTTACCGAATCTACAGATGCGTATCGAACCAGCCAATTATGTGCGAAAGCCGTGCCTGGCGGCGACTCGGGGTGCCACTGCGGCTGAGATCGTGGCTTTCACCTGGAAT
>JAFAEA010000350.1 GCA_023424355.1 Chloroflexota bacterium
GCCTGCGATGGTGGCGGCGGTGGAGGTGGCGACGATACCGCTGAGACCGTCGCAGTAGTGTTCGGTGTTCTGGATCACAACGAGGGTCCAATTTCTGGTGCGTTGGTGGAAGTGTATGACGGCACAACTATATTTGGCAGCAAGAGCACAGATGGTGAAGGACTGGCCGCAATCGATCTTGAAGCAGGATCTTCCTATCAACTGCGTTTGAGTGCACCTGGGTTCCGCACTCTCTCCGGATTGCCTCTCCCTGTGACAAAGAACATGGATCCCGTGGTGTACTACCTTGAGCCACTACCAGGATCCGTGACGTTTACGGTAATAGACGCTGTCACACGTGCTCCAATTCAGTATGCGAGCGTGGCGTTTAGCGACAATCTAGATGGCGACTATCAGACCGAGACCGATGAAAATGGCGTTATTCAGCATGGAGATCTGGATGCTGGTACGTATTCATTCACGGTTTCTCATGGAAGTTATGCAACACAGGTCCTTGATGTGACCGTGGAGAGTGGCAAGAACACTCCCATTTCCGTGGAGATGGGACATGCCGGCGATGTATGGACAGTCCAACTGGTCGATTCTGTTTCAGGCGCACCTGTAAGGAATGCAGAAGTCTGGTTTACCCACATCGCTACCCAGGATTCCTACTTTGGTGAGACCGATGCCAGCGGTAAGTTCAGCACCGACCGCATCGCCGATGGCGATTATGCCTTCACCATTCACCACGATGACTATGTTCAAATCACTGATCTCACCGTCACCAAGATTGCTGGAACACCTACGAGAATTCCGATGCAGGCATACGTTTCCGGTGAGGTAGAAATCACCGTCATCGATTCCCAGACCGGGAATGGCATCCCGGGCGCTACAGTTTCCATCGTGACCTTCTCTGTCGATGGCACGCGCGTACTTGGCACCACCCATGGTGGAACCGGCATGGACGGCGTTTACCATTCGCCAATGCTGAGCGGCGGGTCACATCAAATCAATGTGTATGCTGAGGGATACAACATCGAACGTGATAGCCTGCTCATCGTGAACCGCCACAACACTCTTGAGATCCAGATGGAACCCGCCGAAGTAGGGTGGTTGACATTCAATGTGTACGATGCCGAAACGAACAAGCCACTCTTCAATGCACATATCACGGTTACGCTGCGCGGTGGAGTGTTCTATATCGATTCCGGTTTTACGGACGATGACGGAACCTGGACAGGCCCCAATGTTGGATGGATGGAGTACCAGGTGGATGTGGGCCGGGCTGGATACAAATCGTACTCAAATGTTCGGCTCGTGCAGAAGGGCGGCTCTCACTTCAATGTATATCTCGAACGAGGTATGCAGCACAACACGCAGTTTGCTGTCAACGTTCCAGTCGCAATCCCCGCCGATTCGCAGGTCATGACAGCGCCCGGCCTTGCCATTGCTCAACCGGGTCTCATCTTCATGCCGTATGCGCAGACGGTCGCAACCGAACCGTTGCCAGGTGCAAGTATTGCCCTTTACGACCGTTGGACGAACGAGCTTCTGTATCAGGGAGTGACTGATGAACACGGGATCGTCACCATCCCTGGTGTGTGGGAAGGCCCATACCTGCTGGTGGTCAACGCTGACGGGTGGCAGCAGTATCGAGAGGTGATTACGGTAGGCGACGGGTTCGCGCTGGATATCACTCTTGCACCAGTCGTCCCGACCGACCCGACCGACCCAACGGACCCGACAGATCCGACGGACCCGACAGATCCAACCGATCCAACCGATCCGACAGACCCAACCGATCCAACCGATCCAGTAGACCCGGTTGATCCTGTCGATCCTGTTGACCCGACTGACCCAGTGGATCCAGTCGATCCTGTGGACCCAGTGGACCCAGTGGACCCAGTGGATCCAACCGATCCAGTTGACCCAGTGGATCCAACCGATCCAGTCTCACCGGTAGACCCAGTAGATTCGGCTGATCCAACCGATCCCGTCTCACCGGTGGACCCAGTAGACCCAGTGGATCCGACCGATCCGGTTGATCCAGCTGATCCGACTGATTCGCCAGCCGAGGAATCGATCGCGCAATCCGGTAGTTCCACTACCATGGGTGGATCCGATACGACCAAATCACAGAACGTCAGTGGACTCCCTGTTACGGGTTCAGGTTCCATGGACACCTCCATGCTGCACATATGGGTGTTGCTGCTCGCGGGTGTCGGCCTGCTGGGCGCCGCCGTCCGCCGTTTCGCCAGATAACCCGTCTCAGGTGAAACGATGATTACAGAGGGTCGATCACTCAGCGATCGGCCCTCTCCCGTCGGAAAAAGGGAACGAGACCCGGCATTTGCCGAGTCTCGTTCCAGAACCAGGGGGTGTTGTTCGAATTAGCTATCGCTGCGCTTCTGGAACAGCCAGTAGGTCAGCGGAATCAGTACGATCAGCGCACCAACCCACCAAATAACCGTGATCAGTGCATCGTTGCCAGCATCCGGGTAACCGTTCAGCAAGCTGCGAGTTGCACTCACACTCAGCGAGAATGGCTGATTTGCAGCGAACGCCTTCAGTGGTCCCGGCATGAAATCCGGACTCACGAACGCCGAGCTGATGAAGGTCAGCGGCATGATCAGGCTAAAGCCAATGCTGTTCACGGCTTCCACGGTGCGCAGCGCCAAACCAATGGCGGCACCGATCCAGCAGAAGACGAACGCGGTCAGCAGCATGATGCCGATGGCCCCGAGCCATTCACCCACACCGGCGGTTGGTCGGAACCCAACCGCGAATCCAACCAGAATTGTGGTGAACGTGGTGAAGATGGCTATTGCCATATCCGCCAGAATGCGACCAAGCACCACGGAAATGTGTTGCATTGGCAAGCTGCGGAATCGATCCATCAGCCCTTCCTTGGCATCAGTTGCGAGGCCAAGGCTGGTGTTCATGCCGCTGAACACAATACCCTGCAGCAGAATACCCACCACCAGATAGTTCACCGCATCGGCGCCCCCTGGAAGCGTCATCTGCACGGTGCCCGCAAAGATGTAGCGGAACATGAGCAGGAACATGAGCGGCATGATGGTGACACCAATCAGCCAATCCAGCTGCCGCGGAACCCGCAGCAAACTGCGCCACGCAAGCACCACGGAATCGCTCAGCGTCTGCGCGATCACCGATTTCGGCTGCGGTGTCAGATCCAGCGCAGTGCTCAGGCGAGCTGCGCCATTTTCGGGAAGTCCGGCATCGATCACGTCGTTACCGGGGTAACTGGTACTAGTCATGGTTTGCGTTCTCCTCGGTTCCGTTCTCGGCCATATGGCCGGTAAGTTGCAGGAAGACATCATCGAGGGTCGGACGTCGCAGGCTGAAATCGGTCAGTTCCAGACCTTCCTCATCCAAACCACGAACGGCCGTAGCGAGGCCACGAGCACCGGCCGGATAGGGCACGGTGAGGCGACGGGTATGCGGTTCCACCATGACATCGGCGTTCTCCACACCCCAGCGATCGGCCAGGTTGCGAAGCGATGCTTCGGCAGCCACAAGATCGGTTTCCTCGCTGACCGAGATGTCGAGTCGCTCGCCGCCGAGCTGTGTCTTCAGTTGGTCGGCAGTGCCCTGGGCGATGACCAGACCGTGATCGATCACCACAATCTCATCCGCCAGGCGATCTGCTTCTTCCAGATACTGGGTGGTGAGCAGCACGGTTGTGCCATCGGCCACCAGATTCTCGATCACGCGCCACATATCGTTGCGACTGCGCGGATCGAGGCCGGTCGTCGGCTCATCCAGCACAAGTACTGGTGGTGCCACAATCAGGCTGGCGGCGAGATCGAGGCGACGTCGCATACCACCCGAGTAGGTCTTCAGCATGCGGTCTCCCGCTTCGCTGAGGCCAAACTGCGCCAGCAGTTCATCGGCGCGAGCAGCGGCGATCTTCTTCGGCAAGCGATAAAGCTGGCCAAACATCAGCAGGTTTTCGCGACCGGTAAGGATTTCATCCACCGCCGCGTATTGACCCGAAAGGCCAATCACGCGTCGCGCCTGCTCCGGGTGACCGAGCACATCCACACCAGCAACAGTTACTTCGCCGGCATCCGGCTTGAGCAATGTGGTGAGAATGCGCACTGCGGTTGTTTTGCCGGCACCGTTCGGACCAAGCAAACCGAGCACAGTGCCGGTTTTCACGGAGATATTCACACCCTTCAGGGCCTGCGTTTCTCCATAGTTCTTCTTCAGGCCAACCGCGCGCACGGCGAAGTCTCCTGAGTAGGATTGCGTTTGCGCCATGGTCTCTCCTTCATTGGAATGCTCACCGCCCGACGTTGGGCGGCGCGCCAGTGTAACAGATTTGTCCAGTAAAACCACATGCCGTGATGTGTGGTGTTCACAGGATGGAAAATCGCCGATTATCCGGCGACCCTGCTAGCATGCAATTCGGAGCGGACAAAACACTTCCTCATTCTTGCGATTCGCAAACAATTCGACATTGCGATGCAGCGTTCCCGAGTATGCCGAATCCCATTTGGCAAAATGTGGAGAAAATGTGTCGATTTTTGATGGCGAATCTCGCGCTTCTTTTCGATTTTGTGTGCCGGGTACGTGATCTTCAGCGGTCGACGGAAGAATCTTCCCCGCTCGATAGTTCTGCGCTTACAGTTCAGGTATCGCGGTACACTTTGGTACGCATCACGGACTGAGTGATGCATGAACATACCGCTGCGGGAGCCTGGAATCAGGCTGAGAGGGCGAGGAATCGCCGACCGCGTACCTGATCCGGGTTATGCCGGCGTAGGAAATGCGATGCAACCTCCCTTGTTGGAGATCTCTGATCTCAGCGCTACCTATATAGAAGACGGCCATTATTTGCTGGCCCTGCAGGATGTGAATCTGCAGGTGAATCCAGGCGAGTTCGTGTGCCTTATCGGCCCATCTGGGAGTGGCAAAAGCAGCCTCCTCGATGTGATCACCGGACTCTTCCCTGAAAGCCACGGTTCCGTGAAGATCGGTGGCAAGTCGACCCCGCCCCAAAAGCGACCCGGCCTCACGGCCTACATGCGACAGCGCGATCTGTTGATGCCATGGCGCACCGCCGTGGAGAATGCCGCTCTGGCGCTCGAGGTTCATGGAGTATCCACCAACTCCGCACGCGAGATCGCGGCCTCCCGGTTCGCCGAGTTCGGACTCGCCGGCTTCGAACAGAGCTATCCCGCCCAGCTCAGCGGCGGCATGCGGCAGCGAGTCGCGTTCCTCCGCACCGTGCTGGCCGATCGGGACCTGTTGCTCCTGGATGAACCATTCGGTGCACTCGATGCGCTGAATCGGGTCACCATGCAGCAATGGCTGGTGCAAATGTGGGAGCACCAACAACAGGGTGTGGTGATGGTGACGCACGATGTTGAAGAAGCCGTGTTCCTGGCCGACCGGGTAGTGGTGCTTTCGTCTCGACCCGGCACCGTGATCCATGAAGAAAAGATCGATCTGCCACGACCACGGACTCGCACAATGGTGACCGATGCCGCATTTTTGCGGCATCGCGAAGCATTGCTGGGAGCACTTGGATTGCTGGAAGGCGGTGACGTGTGAGAGATCGCATCGTCAATATCATCGCTCCGGCCATGGTTTTGCTTATCTTGATTGCCTTCTGGGAAGCCTCGGTGCACCTTCGGGATACCCCACGTTGGATGTTGCCGGCACCATCCGATATCGCGCAGTCGTTTCGCGACGATTTCGATATGCTGTTCATGCACACTCGCGTGACGCTAATTGAAGTGTTGATCGGGTTCGCAATCGCGCTCGTTGCTGGCCTTCTCACCGGTATGGCGATTGAAAGCTCACGCATCATCGAGCGCGCACTGTACCCGCTGCTCATCGCCAGCCAAACGATCCCGATGGTGGTGCTCGCCCCGCTGTTCCTAATCTGGTTCGGATACGGACTGATGCCGAAGGTGTTGATCACGGCGCTTGTTGCCTACTTCCCGCTGGCCGTGAACAC
>JAFAEA010000008.1 GCA_023424355.1 Chloroflexota bacterium
CGTCCCTGACGCAGCACCACGGCACGTCCCTTGGCGCGGATGTGTTCACGGATCACCGGATTCTCTTCATCCATGCTGAAGAAGATGATCTCGCCACGGGCCACACGGCTCATGCCAACGGTGTACTCGTTATCGGCATTGAGCACGCTCACACCGTCCCGAAGCACGCTGGCCACCACAACTTCTTTCACTCGCGCGAGCTCGCCGAGCGTATCCACTCCCTTGAGCCCAAGGTGATCGGAAGCAATATTGGTGACCACACCGATGTTGCACCGATCAAAACCAAGACCGGAACGCAGAATACCGCCGCGAGCTGTCTCCAACACCGCGTAGTCGATCGTCGGGTTCTTCAGCACCATGCGGGCACTGGTTGGACCGCTCATGTCGCCAGAGAGGATCTTCTTGCCATCGATGTAAATACCATCGGTGGTCGTGAGGCCAACCGTGCGACCACTCACCTTCATGATGTGAGCAATCATGCGGGTTGTGGTGGTTTTGCCGTTGGTACCAGTGACGGCCACAATCGGCACACGTGTGTCCTCACCTCGCGGGAACATCATATCCACCACGGCCCGGCCTACGTGACGTGGGTGCCCCTCGGTGGGATTGGTGTGCATACGGAAGCCTGGGCCAGCGTTCACTTCCACGATGGCGCCACCGTGTTCGCGGGCGGATTCGGCGATGTTCTCGGTGATGAAGTCAATACCAGCGATATCGAGTCCCACCACCATGGCAGCCTGCCTGGCGATTTCGATGTTATCCGGGTGGATATCGTCGGTACGATCGATGGACGTACCGCCGGTGCTCATATTGCCTGTGAGCTTGAGCTGCACGAACTCGCCTGCTTCCGGAATTGTTTCCAATGTGCGGTTATCGCGTTCGAGCACTTCCATGGTTTGGCTATCAACAGAGATACGGGTGAGGATCTTTTCGTGACCAACACCACGGCGAGGATCCTGATTGGTGATTTCAATCAGTTCCTCAACATTGTGCTTCCCATCACCAATGACGTGCGCCGGTACGCGCTCCGCCACAGCAACAACGTTGTTGTTCACAACAAGAATGCGGTAGTCCTTGCCGCTGATATAGGTCTCAACGAGGATCGATCCGCCCCGGGATTCAGCCATTGCTGATGGGTAAAACTCGCGTACTTCCTCTTCATCGGCAAGATTGATAAACACACCGCGACCGTGGTTGCCATCCAGTGGCTTGATCACCACCGGATATCCAAGACGGCCAGCCTGGCGGACGGCATCGTCGACATTGCGCACAACCACTGAACGTGGCACCGGAATGCCGATTTCGTGCATCAGCCGATTGGTGAGCTCCTTGTTGCCGGCGACTTCGACCGCGATATTCGCCGTCTCGGAAGTCACCGTGGCCCAAATGCGCTTCTGGAACTTGCCATGTCCCAACTGCACAAGGGATCGGCGAGGATCAAGCCGCAGCGCCGGAATACCGCGTCGCACGGCTTCCTGCACAATTGAGCCAGTGCTTGGTCCGTACTGCAGGCGCTCCGCGACCTTGATCACCTTCTCTTCGTGTTCCTTGATCCAGTCGACATCCGGTTCGGTGTCGTAGATAAAGTGATTGAGAACGCGCAGAGCCAGTTGACCGGCCGCGAGACCGACATCCTCTTGCTCGTACTGGAAGATCATGTTGTAGACGCCGCGCTCACCGGTAGAACGAGTCTTACCGCGGCTGACTTCGGCACCGGCCAGATTCTGCAGTTCCAGCGCTACGTGTTCCATCACGTGGCCCATCCAGGTGCCTTCACGCATACGCTGCAAGAAGCCGCCCGGGCGGCCGAGTGAACAGCCGTGATCGTACAGCGATGGGAGGTACTCGGTGAGGTGTTCGTAGAAACCGGGGATCTTGTTGGTCGGTCGATCTTCCAACTCACCGATGTCCAGAACATAGTGAATCACCGGCATTCGAGCCCAAATATTTGGACCACGATATACCGTGGTTTGCAGAATCTTCAGCATCCAGCTTTCCCTTCTTCGGCAAAACCGCCGATGTTCCACGTTTCTGGCGATAGTATCCACTGTTGTACACCAAAGCCCCGCCTTACTGAAAGGGCGAGGCTTCGTTGCACCGCATATTTCATTCCAGAATGTTTCGATTAACTAGTCGTTATCCAGCGTTTTCCGGGCATTCATATCAAATCGCCGGCCTGGGCCGAGCACGTGCAAACGCGCATCGCTGATGGTGATTTCACCATATCGCTTCACTTCAAAAATGTCGCTCTGCATGTGAGATCCATCAACGATTGTGACGCTGTGTCTCCCCACCACGCGAAGGATGCCTTCGTTATCGATCACAACAGACGTATCTTCATCGATGCCGATACCGAGCAGGCCAGGATTCCCGGCCACGAGGGCAAGCAATCGTCCGATACGATCGCGCTGACGGAAATGCTGATCGATGATGACATTGGAGATGAGACCAAAGCCGGCAAACATCTGTGCCATGCGCAGCTTCGGAGTTGGTCCATTCGCCCCCATCGCCACCATGTGGGCGCTGAGGATACTGGCACCTGCCGAAGTGCCGGCAACGACGGCACCGGCCTCGTGGCGCTCGCGCACGAGCTTCTCCAGACGAGTGCCGCCAATGATGGAGGACAGCCGCATCTGGTTGCCGCCGGTCAGGAAGATTCCTGTGGCGTTGCTCACCAGTTCGAGTGTCTTGTCGTCGTTGGCATCCTCGCGGGAACCGATGTACACCACTTCGGCGCTCTGCACACCGAGCCCAAGGAAGATGGCCTTGTAGCGGAGACCGGCTGTTTCGATAGAAGATGCAGTCGGTACGATCGCGATGCGAGCTTCATCGCCGCCGGAAAGTTTCACGAACTCGGAGAGGATCACCTTGTCGTCCAATTTGTCCTCAGCGCCGCCAATTGGCATGAGTACGCCTGGTTGGGCAGTCATGGCTTCTGGGAGGTTGGTTGCGGGTGAGGTATCGGAGAGCATAATTAAAAGAGTTCCTTTTACAAGGTGATCGCGGTGTGGAGCGAGGCAAAAAGGCTACGCCACGTAAGTGGCTCATGCTCCACGATTCTGCGGGAATGTACCGCGAAATTACCTGAAACGTCAATAAACAGCAGTGTCGATGCTGCTCGACAGTCTTCCTCATTGAAGTGCGATACTCTAGCATGACGCGAATTGCCAACGTGTGCAAGGGATTCGCTCAACAATAATTGAATGATTCGCAGGATAGATAACTCAATGTCTAACCCACTGTTGGAAAAACTCGAAAAAGGTGTGCTTCTCACTGATGGTGCGATGGGCACATCGCTCTTCGGAAAAGGCCATGCCAATGATGTTTGCCTGGAGATGCTGAACGTCTCCAACAAGAAGGATGTTGCCGAGGTTCATCGGTCCATGATTCTGGCCGGTGCCGACATCATCGAAACCAACACATTCGGTGGCAACAAATACAGGCTCGAACAGCACGGATTGCAGGACAAGGTTCGCGATGTGAACTTCCGGGCGGTGAAGCTCGCCCGCGAGGAGCGCGAAATCTCCGGCAACGACATTGTGGTGGCAGGAAGCATCGGCCCTACTGGTCGCACGCTGGCACCATACGGACAACTCACCGTTGAGGATGCCGAGCTGGCATTCGTCGAGCAGGCGGAGGCATTGCTGGAAGGCGGTGTCGATTGCTTCTTTATCGAAACAATGGGCGATATCGAGGAGATGAAGGCAGCCATCCGCGCGGTCCGCTCTCTCTGCGATGCCCCGATCATAGCTTCCATGAGCTTCGGCGAGGATGGCCTCACCCATCGAGGACTGGCTCCGGCCGCAGTTGTCCGTGAACTGCTTCCATTCCATCTGGAAGTGATTGGAGCGAACTGCTCAGTTGGTCCTCGAGTGTTGATTAGTGTGATCAAGAAGTTCCAAAAGGAACTTGACCGTGTTGATGGTCCAAAGCCTAAGCTCATCGCCGTACCAAATGCCGGCTTCCCCACAATTTCGGCTGGTAAATATGTGTACCCGGCTACTCCGGATTACTTCGCGACATTCGCAACTGCGGCATTGGATGCGGGTGCGAGCATCGTTG
>JAFAEA010000021.1 GCA_023424355.1 Chloroflexota bacterium
CGGTGATTGCACAAGCCTTCCTCGTGTTCGCGAGTGGCATCGTGCTCCTGGGATCGGTGATCTCGGCGGGATCATACATTGCGTTCCGGGCAACAACGGTGGAGCAACTGCCATGGGCGGTGATTGACATCGCCCAGATGGGTCAGTACCCGATTCGGTTCTATCCGGGCCCAGTGCGCACGGTGCTCACCGTGCTGGTGCCGGTGGCATTCGTCACCACCATCCCGATCGAGGCCTTGCGGGGCACCCTCGGATGGGTGATGACATTTGGTGCGGTGGCGTTCGCCGCGGTCGCGCTTATGGCTCTGCGATGGTGGTGGAACAATTCCGTTCGGCATTACGCCAGCGCGAGTTCATAACGGCGATCTGGACGGCCGACGCTTTCTTTCGATGTGATCCCAAGAGGTGACGCTACCAACATGCTCGGTAGCGTCACCCACGGGGATCGCTTCGCTGTGAGGCTGCGCCCCATCCGCCTTCGGCCGTGGGTGACTATCGCCCGGAGGGCGATCCATTGGGGAACGAAATGAGATTGACTGTGTTTTGCCATCAAACCAGCGTACGCCCGCCATTTATTGGCGGGTCGTGGGACCAATCTCGATTGCTAGATTTCTGCCCGCAGCATCGGCCGCGCAACCCGGGCATAAAGCCCGGGCGTACTCCTACCCTATTCGATCCCGCGTGAATCACGTGTCCACACGTAGGTTGCCAACCATCCCCGTCACGAATCCGTAACATCCCTGCTGTACCATCTCCGTAGCGATTTCGTTCAGCAAGGTGTAGTCAATGCTCGGATTGGTCAGCTTCACGCTCTTCGTCGTTTTCTCCTTCCTCACCATTGCCGCGTTTGCGTGGGTTCTGCGTGGACTCCTCGGTGTTCAGGTGACCTTGCCGCGTCTGTTCATCGCCGCTCTCATCACCTTCTCTCTGGTTTCTCCAATCATCAACTCGCTGCCGGGCAATTACGAGGAATCGCCCGAATATCTCGCCAATGGCGAGCTCTTCCCTGCGGTATGGGTAGCGATGCTCGGGATGATCATCGCCATCCTCATAGGTATGGTGTTTCTCGTTATCGCCGAAGCGCTTGTGCCCAGTAACACCCTGCCTGGCCCGATCTACATGTTCGGTGCCGCCCGAAGGTGGCTGGAGCGATCCCGACGTTACGCCCAGATCAGCTGGATTCTTATGCGACACGGTATCGTGCTCGGCACCGTAGGTGGCAACCGCGCCACCATGCGCACTCCCGAAGGACGCGAGGAGATGGCGCTGAAACTGCGTGATGCCATGACCGAAAGCGGTGTCACCTTCGTGAAGGTCGGGCAGATTCTCAGTACCAGACGCGATCTGCTTCCCGCGGAATTCGTGGATGTGCTCAGCTCCCTGCAAAACCGCGCGGCTCCACTCGATTGGGCTGTGATTGAAGAAGCAATTGTGCGTAACCTGAATGGCTTCCGGCTCGATGAGGTCTTTGCCGATATCCAACACGAGCCTCTCGCATCGGCTTCCATCGCTCAGGTGCACGTCGCTACCTTGCTCACGGGTGAGAAAGTTGTGCTCAAGGTCCGCCGCCCCGGAATTCGCAATCAGGTGAACCGCGATCTGGATATCGTGGATCGCATTGCCACTCGATTGGAGCGCAGCACCAGTTGGGGGCGGGATATCGGTGCGCGCGAGCTCAGCGCAGGGTTCGCCGAGGCTCTGCGCGAGGAGCTCGATCTCCGCGTGGAAGCGCGCAATATGCAGGTGCTTTCAGCGGCATCACGACCCGAAGATCCTCAGGTCCCCCATCTGTATGAGCAGTTCAGCAATGGTGGATTGTTGGTGATGGAGTGTATCGAAGGCACCACGCTCGGGAATCTGAACGTCCGCGACATTCCGGGCGATCACAAGGCCATGGCGGATTCGATCTTCGAGGCGCTACTGCATCAGATGCTCGTGGTGGGAACCTTCCACGCCGATCCGCACCCGGGAAATATCATCCTGCGAGAGGATGGCACTCTCACATTGCTCGATTTCGGCTCTGTGGGTCGTATCGATAAAGTTGCACGCATCGGGCTCATCCGCTTCCTGTTGGCCTGGGAGTACGACGATCCAATTTCCGCCACCGATGCCTTGCTGCAAATGGTGGATCGCCCGGCACTGTTGAATGAGCGTCAACTCGAGCGCGATATGGGTGCCTATATGGCCGCCTATATCGTGCCGGGTGCGAGTATGGATGCCAATGCCATCACGGAACTCTTCGGCATCATGACCAGAAATGGACTCACCATGCCGCCGGAACTTGCGGCGGCCTTGCGTACCATCGGCACCATCGAGGGCACACTCACCTGGCTGGTTCCGGGCTACAACATCATCGATGCGGCCAAAGTATTCGCCGAGAAATATATGAAGGATCTCGTGAGGCCCACTTCCCTCTTCGAACTCGTGAGTGGCGAACTGATCAGCATGCTGCCGCTGCTGCAACGCCTCCCTCGTCGGGTGGATGCCATTGCTGCTGCGATGGAGGAGGGACGCTTCTCGATGAATGTCAGCGCCCTCAGCAAGGAGCGCGATGTCGGTATCATGCGCGGATTGTTGCAGGAACTGCTGCTCACCATGCTCGCCGCCGCCAGCGGTGTGATGTCGGTACTTCTCATCCGGCAGGATACCGGTGCCTTGTTGGTTCCGGGCATGACCGTGTTCCAGTTCATGGGGTACTTCATGCTGGTGCTGGCGTTCATTCTCGCCATGCGCGTGCTCATCTTTGTGTTCCGGCGGCCGGAGTAAAACCCGAGGCAAACAACGCTCTACTCCCCCCCGATTGATCTCGCCACCAGCGGATCATGCGGCCATACGTAGTCGAAATACGTAATTCCTACGATGCGCCCGCATCTGATTCTCTCCAAACTAAACATACGGATTATCGGTCAATCACCCAGATGGGTCTGAGATGTGTGGTTTGCCGATCCGCGATTGATTTTTTTCAAGGAGAGGATGTACGTCATGTCCAGGTTCGTATCACTTGCGTTGGCCAGCTTTATGGTGCTGGTCACTATTTTTGCCCCGATTCAACAGGTGGCAGCAATGGATTCCACGCCAGATGTCAATCCGGTAGTGGGGGAGGAAACGGTACCGGATTCGTCCGATGAAACAGTAATCGTCGAAACCCCCATCGAAACACAGGAACCGACAATCGGCCCGGAAACTCCGGAGCAGAAGCCACAGAATCCCCCCGTCACCGAGGCGCCCGTTCCGGATGCGAACGCTCCGCCGGTGGACGAGAGCACCTCGACTGAGGTGACCACTGAGCCAGTAGTCACCGTCGAAGCGACCGAGCCTGAGGTCGCGACGGCCGTCGAAACGGTCGAGGTTACGGAACCGGTGGCCTCCGAGCCTGTTGAAGCCACTGAGGTTGTTGCCGATCCCACGGCTGAGCCTGTTGCCACCGAAGAGCCAACACAGCCTGCATCGAATCTGATTCAGCCGAACGCTGTCGATCCGGAGCCAGGCGAGTGTCCTATCGGCGAAGCCTGCGATGGCGGCGGCGGTGGGGAAGCGCCGGATACCGTAACCGTTGCGATTAACATGGTGCAACAGAGTGCGAAAATGGAAGGCGTGACGGTTGCCGTGAAGAATTCCGATAACAGTGCGGTTGGTACCAAGGTAACTGGTTCCAGCGGTACTGTTGAGTTCGAGCTGACCGTCGGCAAGGCCTATCTGTTGGATCTGTCCAAGCCTCACCATAAGTCCCAAACAAATGTTCCAATCACCGTCACCAGCGAGACAACATCGTTCTCCTATAGTCTGCAACCGAACAGCGGCAAGGTACATGTAACGGTCACAGATTCTGTCACCGGTGAGCCTGTCAAGTTCGCCACTGTTCGCTTCACTGGCATATTCCCAACGGTTTTCAATGCGAATACAAACTCGGGGAGCACGGGCACGATCCCGGTGTCGATCCAATACGGCGAGTACGAAGCGTTCTTCTCGCATCCAAACTATATCTCCCAGAAGTTCAATGTCACCATCATCCCTGGCGATTCCATGACGATCCAGCTTGTGCCAGAAGCGCAAGAACCGGCTCCGACCGTGTTCTCGGTTCAGGTGATTGATAAAAACACTGGAAGTCCGATTCCGAACGCATACATCACACTTCGTCAGCCATCGTCAACGGCATTCGTTGCCGAAGGCACCACTGATTCCAACGGTCGTTGGGACTCGCCGTCCCTGGAGAGTGCAGGCTTTTACCTTTATATCGAGAGTATTTCTTATTCGCAGCATGTCGAAAGAATTGACAGCATTCCACTCTCCGTCCATTCCGTTGAATTGGTAGCTGGGCCGGAATACACCGCTTCATTCACGGTACTGGATGTGCGATCCAACGAGCCCGTAAGTAACGCAAAGTTCACTGTCAAACTGAACAACTCCGAGTTCATTGTAGCTACGGGACAAACAGACGCTTCTGGTACATGGACTTTCAATCCGGTTGGTGGGAAGGGCTATGATGTCATCATCGAAAAGAATGGATTTCTGACCAATAACTGGTACATGAGGTTTGAAAACGATACCTCGGATACCGTTTACCTGATGCCTCAGGACTACCCAGGTGCGGTGGACATCTATCTTTACGATACCAATGCCAGCGGTCGCGTCTCTGGTGCCACCGTCACCGTAAGCAACGGCGCAGTTACCGAGACGTTCATCAGTGATGATTCGGGGATTGCCAGGATAAAGAACGTCCCGTCGGGAACGTATGACATAACCATTGAGGCCAATGGGTATGAAACAATTACCAGCAGGGGAACGGTTGTTCCGAACACGATAGGCCAGCGCCACCACGATATGAAATCCCTCCCCGCAGCCACGCTTGTGGTGCAGGTTCAGGCACCGGCCGCGAGCGCACTGACGAGCGTTGGTCTGACTTCCGTTGGAGTTGGTGGCCCAGCCATCTATCAACTGGCCGGTACAGGGCAGCCGATTGTCGGCGAAACCGTAGAGGTCGTGAATCCTGACACGGGCCAGGTAATGGCCGAGGGCGTCACGGATGCAGATGGATTGGTCACGCTCCAAATCGCGAGACAAGGAACCTATCGGCTCAACATCACGGTGGCAGGATACCATCCGTACTCGGAGCTGATCGCGTTGACCGGGGATGCTGAACAAGCCATTTCGCTGCAGCCAATTAATGTGGATGAACCTGGCGATCCTGACCCGACTGATCCAACGGATCCGACCGATCCAACTGATCCTACAGATCCAGTCGACCCTACCGACCCAACTGACCCAACTGTCCCGACTGATCCTGTTGACCCAATCGACCCGACCGATCCAGTCTCACCGGTAGACCCAGTGGTTCCAGTGGATCCGACAGCCCCGACGGACCCAACCGATCCTGTCGATCCAACTGACCCGGTCGATCCTACCGATTCGCCAGCCGAGGAATCTCTTGCGCAATCCGGTGGTGCCACCACCGCAGGCGGATCCGATACGGCCAAGTCTCAAAACGTCTCCGGACTGCCTGTAACGGGTACAGGCTCCATGGACACCTCTATGCTGCACATATGGGTGTTGCTGCTCGCGGGTATCGGCCTGCTGGGCGCCGCCGTCCGCCGTTTCGCCAGATAACCCGTCTCAGGTGAAACGATGATTACAGAGGGCCGATCACTCAGCGATCGGCCCTCTCCCGTTCCAGAACCAAGGTGGAAGCGTCTCGCATGAGCATCAGACACGATCATGATGTCGATGGCTAACAACCATGCCCCCACATCAGCGGATCATAAGGCCATACGTAGTAGAAATACGTAATTCCTACGATGCGCCACAATGTGCCTCTCCTCAAACTAAACATACGGATTATCGGTTAATCACCCAGATGGGTCAGAGACGTGTGATTTGCCGATCCGCGATTGTTTTTTCAAGGAGAGGATATAGGTCATGTCCAGATACGTATCACTTGCGTTGGCCAGCTTTATGGTGCTGGTCACTATCCTTGCCCCGGTTCAACAGGTGGCAGCAATGGATTCCACACCAGATGTGAATCCGCTAGTGGGGGAGGAGACCGTACCGGATTCGTCCGAGGATGTGGGCGCTGTCGAGGCTCCGATCGAATCGGAGCCGCCAGTCGTCGGTCCGGAGACACCGGAGCAGGAGGCTCAGGATCCTCCCGCGATCGATGCGCCCGATCCGGATGCGAACGCTCCGCCGGCGGAGGAGAGCACCGAGAATGTGGTGGTCGAAGAACCGGTGGTGACCGAAGTCGTTGCCGAAACTGAGGTGGTAGAAGCACCGGTGGCAACCGAAGAAGCAATCGAAACCGAAGTTGCGACCGTCGAAGTGACTGCCGAGGCAGTCGAGACTGTCGAAGCAACTGAAGACGTTGCGCAGACCTCCGAGCCGGTAGCTACGGAAGAAGTAACCACACCCGAGCCGAACCTGATTCAGCCGAGCGCGGTTGATCCGAAGCCCGGCGAGTGCCCCGTCGACGACGCCTGCGATGGTGGCGGCGGTGGAGGTGGCGACGATACCGCTGAGACCGTCGCAGTAGTGTTCGGTGTTCTGGATCACAACGAGGGTCCAATTTCTGGTGCGTTGGTGGAAGTGTATGACGGCACAA
>JAFAEA010000087.1 GCA_023424355.1 Chloroflexota bacterium
TCGCCCGCTTCACACAAGATTCCCACGTGATTCTGGTGTGCGATACCGGCCAGAGATCGGCACTGGCCACCGAAACATTGACCTCGCTTGGGTTCTCTCATGTGGCTCACCTCCGCGGTGGGTTGCGAGCCTGGAAGCAGCAGGGTCTGCCGGTCGCCGGTATCTCCGGCGATGACGTTCTTTGAGGAGACGATGGAAATGAACAAGATCCTTCGCAAAACCATACATCCAGCATCCTCTCTTTGTCGGGGTGTGTTTATGACCATGGCGTTGATGCTGGTGATGGGTGGCCTGATTTCGCCACTGATCCCGGTTGTCAGTGCCGCTACTGATGAGAATATTGCCGCTGCCCGACAAGCAACGGATTCGCAATCGGCACTCGCAAATGCCCAACCAGTCGATACCGATGGGGATGGCATTCTCGATCCCGACGATTCGTGTCCTGATGTCGCCAACCTCGGCACCGACTGGAATATGGATGGCGTGGACGACGCCTGCGATCCACAACCCCAGGTCGTCGATAGCGACATGGATGGCATCCCGGACGCCGATGATTCGTGTCCGGATGTTGCCAACCTCGGTACCGAGTCGAATATGGATGGTATCGACGATGCCTGTGACCCACTACCGTTGGAAGATGAAGTAGTTCCGGCAACCATTTCGATCGCACTCTACTGGTGCCCGGCGGGTACCGATGTCCTCACGCCAACTGATGGTTATGGACTTCAGGGCATGTGTGGTGAGCAGGGGAATCCGGTACAGGTTTCTCTGGTATCTGCCGATGCCAGCTCTCCGCAGCAGGATGCATCGGTCAATGCCTTCCCGGGTTCGGTGAACTTCATCGATCTGCTGGTGGGCGATTGGAATCTCTTCTTCAATACCACTGATCTCGAAACCCAGGCGCTGTTCTGCGAGGGATATCACAGCCACGGCAACACAAAGCCGTATGGCCGCTACTTCCTCGCGCAAACATCCGTGCCGGGTTACCCGATCGATACCCTCAACGATGAAGACATCACCTGCGTCTGGTTTGGCGTGCCTCAGATGATGGGCACCATGGATGCCGGCTATGGCGACTTCCAATTGATGAAGTATGCCTGTGAAGATACCCCGCCAATGGGTGCCGATTTGACCTGGTATCGCACCAACTGCACCGACACCATGAATGGTGTGCAGTTCATCCTGGATACCTCGACCGTTGATATCCAGGCGGATACCGCCGACAACGGCACGGATGGATCCATCACCTTTGGTGGTGTGGAAGTTGGCACCTATCCGCTCACCGAAGAAACATCCACAGCGTTCACACCACTAGCAGTCTTCTGCGCCACTGTGCCTCTGAACACCACACCTCAGGATAGTGATTACAGTCCTGCCTCACTCACTGGCAGCAGCATCGATGTCACCATCGTGAGCGAACAGGTGGTGGATTGTTACTGGTTCAATCAGATGATGGGTCACTCTCTCACCATCTACAAGTGGGAATGTCCGGCCGGAACCCTGTACGGCCAGGCCGATGATTACTACAGTGCCGAATGTGCCACCGAACAGGCTGGTGTGCCGTTCGATATCACCGATGACAACGGCACCCAAAGCACCACCAGCGATACCAACGGCCGGCAGATCGATAATCTGGTGGGCGAGATCTCCATCCAGGAAACCATCCCATCCGGCTTCGGCAATCCGGTTGTGTACTGCCAGCTGCTCAACGACGCCGATTCCACACTCTATCCATCGGATAGCGGCCTGGTAACACTGCCTCCTGCTGTGGATGATGATTACCAGTGCTTCTGGTACAACATCCCGGATACCGACCCGGTTCTCTGGATCTACAAGTACGAATGTCCAGATTCCGTCACGGATAACCTGCAGGACCTCAGTGTTTACCAGAATGAATGCCTCACCGAGCAATCGGGAGTGGAATTCACCGTCGACGGCGACAACGGTTCCCAGATGGTGACCTCCGTGGCCGGTGGCGTACAGATACCTGGATTGACCGGAATCATCAGCATCGCGGAAACAGTGCCGGATGGCTATGGTGTACCGGCGGCGTTCTGCCAGGTGAGTGCTGCAGAAGGCCCGCAGAGCCAGCAACTGGGTGGCCCATATGCCACAGTACAGTTCTCCGGCGATGAAGATGCCTACTGCTGGTTCTACAATCTGCCGGATCACTCCACCACCGTCACCATCTACAAGTGGGAATGTCCGGAAGGCACCCTGTATGGCCAAACTGATAGCTACTACAGCGCAGAGTGCGCCACAGAGCAGCCTGGTGTTCCGTTCACCATCACCGATGACAATCGCACCCAGAACACCACCAGCGATACCAATGGCCGGCAGATCGATGGCCTGGTTGGTGAGTTCACCATCACCGAGGATGTGCCATCTAGCTTCGGCAATCCGGCGATCTTCTGCCAACTGCTCAACGATGCCACCAGCACCGATTACAGCAGCACCAGTCCTTCCGTCACCTTGCCGGCGAACTCCACTGATGATTACCAATGCTGGTTCTACAACATCCCGGAACCCACCACCTCGGTAACCATCTACAAGTGGATCTGCCCGGTCGGGACCGATCTCGGCCAAACACATAGTTACTACGGTGCCGAATGCGCCACCGAACAGCCTGGTGTGCCGTTCACCATTACGGATGACACTGGCACCCAGAACACCACCAGCGATACCAATGGTCGGCAGATCGATGGTCTGGTCGGCGAGTTCACCATCACCGAGGATGTGCCGTCTGGCTTCGGCAATCCAGCGATCTTCTGCCAGCTGCTCAACGATGCCAACAGCACCGATTACAGCAGTAGCAGTCCATCTGTCACATTGCCGGCGAACTCCACTGATGATTACCAATGCTGGTTCTACAACATCCCCCAGGATCCCAGCACCGTGGATATCTACAAGTGGGAATGCCCGGAAGGATCCGTGCCGGAACCAACCGTGCAGTGGCATCAGGATAATTGTGTCACCCCGATGAACGGCGTGGAATTCACCCTCACGGACACCTCCGGTGTGCGCAGCATGAACACCGCTGGCGGCATGGTGAGCTTCACCGATGTGCCAACCGGACCGATTCAGATTAGCGAGACCATTCCGTCTGGCTACTCGAACCAGGTGTTCCTGGTCTGCCAGTTCACCTATGCCGATGGCACAGGTACGGGTCAGTACTCGCCATCCGCCATCAACGGCACCTACAACACCAGCATCGATCAGCCGGGATCGTACTTCCGCTGCGATTGGTACAACTACCCGGTGGGTCCAGGCGAGATCACCGTCTACAAGTGGACCTGCCCGGAAGGCTACGATCGCACTGCATGGGGAGCCAATCCGACCGTGGATTGCACCCAGGCGACCAATGGCATCACCTTCCAGCTGACTCAGCCGAGCCCGAATCCGGTGCTGCAAAGCGATACCGGCGATAGCATCAATGGCGCGGTCTACTTCGGCGGACTCGAACCAGGGGACTACACTCTCGAGGAGATCCTGACCCCGGAACAATCGGCCGAGATGAAGGACGTGTTCGTTTGGGAGTGCTACGGCCTCAACAGCAGCGCCGTGCATCCGATGCCACTTAGTGTGGGACCGACGTTCAACTTCACCATCGTTGGTGGCGATAACATCACCTGCAATTGGTTCAATGTGCCAATGCCGCAGTACGGCTGGATGGTTGTGAGCAAATACAACTGCACCACGCAAACATACGTGAAAGATGTGTATTGCTACACCAACCAGACTGGTCAGGAATTCAACCTGCAGATGTGGGTGAACGGCACTGGCTGGAGCACTGTGCAAAGTGGTGTTACTGATGTGAGCGGCAAGCTGATGTTCAGCAATCTGGATGCTGGAGCCTACCGACTGGTAGAGCCCAACAAGCAGGCCTGTATGATCAAATCCAGCAACATCACATCCGGCGGATTCATCGGTGTGAACACCGGCGAGGAAACCACCGTCTACGTGTTCAACTGCCAGGCACCGCCACCGCCGCAAACCGGCAAGACCCCGACCAAGTACCCGAACACGGGTGTGGCGCCAGAGGGTGACCAGCAGGATCAGCGCCTGCCGGGTCTGGAACTCGCCGGCATCGTCACCCTCCTCGGTATGCAGCTCACGCGTCGCCGAATGGCGGCGGGAGCAGCACTGGCGGCAGCATCCACGCTGCCGCTGGTCAAGGCTCAGCCGTTGCAACCACTCACGGCCGACCCGACGGTAGCTCCGGGAACGCCGGCACCGGAACTCTTCGGCTGCGGTGGAACACCGGAGGCGTGGACGCAAGCCGAGGGCACCCCGGTGGTGGATCCGTGCAATCGCGGCGCGATTCCGATGCAGATGCGGATTCCGGTGATCGAAGTGGATGCTCCGATGGAGTTCCTCGAGATCATCGATGGCGCCATGCAGCAACCAACCGGTGATACGCACATCACCTGGTACAAGGAAACCAGCCGACTCGGTGAAGTGGGCAATGGCATCTACGCCGCCCACGTGAACTGGTGGGGCAATCCGGAAGGCATCTTCTTCCGGCTGGAATCCTTGCAGGAAGGCGATGTGGTGGAGATCGATGGTGATAACGGGGAAACGTATCTGTATCAGGTGAAATGGATGCAGAACTTCCCCAGCAACGAAGAACCACCGGACGAAGCCCTCGGCCTCACGGAAGAAGTCGCCATCACCCTCATCACCTGCGGTGGTGAGTGGAGCAGCGAACTCTCCGAATACGATCATCGCACCTTAGTCCGCGCGGTTCTGCTGGAATAGATTCACCCCTGCCGGTGGCATCGGCCCTTCTCAGCCAGAAGCCGTTGCCACCACCGAATCGATAATCAGCTATCGCGCATGAACACACCCGTCGCCGGCGACATCCCCTCCTCCTCCAGCCGGCGGCGGGTGCGCGCACGTATCTCCATCTTGCCTCACGAAGTTACGAATGGTAAGCTCTTTCGGGTGCCATCCCCGGTACCATCGAATTCGAATCAACAGGAAGAGCTCCGCAGAATGTATGAATCCAAACCGATTCTCAAGGTAATTGTCGCAAGTGTCCGTGATGGCCGAAAGGGTCGCGCGGTTGCCGATTGGTATGCTGCCGAAGCCGAGAAGCATGGCACCTTCGATGTGCAGATCGCCGATCTCAAGGAGATCGATCTGCCGCTCATGACCGAGCCGAACCATCCTCGCATGAAGCAGTACACACAGGACAAGACCTGGGAGTGGAGCCGCTCCATCGATGAGGCGGATGCCTTCGCCTTCGTGATGCCGGAGTACAACCACAGTCTGGTGGCACCGCTCGCGAATGCCATCGATTACCTGAGTCAGGAATGGCAGTACAAGCCAGCCACTATCGTGTGCTATGGCGGGGTTTCCGGTGGACAGCGTGCCGCCCAGGAGCTGCGTACCCGACTCGTGGCGCTGAGCGTGGTTTCCATGCCCGGCCTGGTGGCATTGCCGATGTTTGCCCAGCACATTCAGGATGATGTGTTTGAGGGGTACGATCTCGCCAACATTGCCGCGAAGGATTCGCTCGATGCCATGGCCAAGTGGCACCCGGCATTGAAGACCCTTCGATAACCGGTAGCAGGGGAGCTTGTCTCCCCTTTTTGGCCCAGATAATGGACCTTGCCGCCCCTCACCGAAACCTGGTAGCAGGGGAGCTTGTCTCCCCTTTAGGGCAGATAAACTGCCCTTCTACCATTCACTAAGGCACTGCCGTTACGCCGCGGACGATTCCATGGGCCGACGCTTGTTGGCCCATGCCAGATTCGCCGCCATAATCAGCAACACACACCCGGTGAGCACAAAGGTGGCGGGGATTCCAAACACACCCGCGAGACCGGCACCAACCAACGGACCAGCAAATCCGCCGACGCTACCGGCGGTGTTCATGAGGCCGAATACCACCCCGCGCTGGCTATCCGGTGTGACTCGCGCGATGAGGGCATTGCTGGCCGGAATCAACCCGCCAGCGAACAAGCCGAAGATCGCCTGCAGCACAATCAAATGCCACGGATGCTGCGACGCAGCCATCGGCAGATAGACCAGGCCAGCACCGATGGCACATGTCAACAGAATCTTGTAATGCCCGCGCTTATCGCCCAGTTTGCCCAGATAGATCGATGAAATCGCGCTGGTGACACCCAACACACCAAGGGTGATACCGCTGAGCGTATTCACATTGCCATGAGCGTGGCTCAGCATCTCCACAAAGATCGGAGTGATAGGCTGCACCGCTGAGGATGCGAACCGCACCAGCAGCATGCTCATGGTGAGCGCCAGCAGAGTCGGACCAAGCACCAGCTTCCAGGTGGATGCGGTTTCGACCGATTTCTCCTTCGATTTCTCCGGCCGCACGAAGTTCTCCTGCACCGTGAAAACGGTGATGACTCCGGCAGCGAAGGCCATGAATCCTGAAATAAGGAAGGTGTTGCGATAGCCAACCATATCGGCGATGACACCACCGAAGAGTGGCCCGAGTGCGGAGCCGCTGAACACGGCGGTTTGCACCATGCCAAGTCCGTATCCGAGGCGATCCTTCGGCATCGAGACCGCGATCAGTGCGGTGGCAGCAGCGACCGTACCGGTCATCGCGCCCTCCACCAATCTCAAGCTCAGTAATTGCCACGGAGCTGTGGCGAACGCCGAAAGACTGATGGTACAGAACGCCGCGAACTGCGCGCGCACCAGCATCGGTTTGCGGCCATATCTATCCGCCAGCGCGCCCCAGATGGGGCTGGTGAACGCCATCATGCCGGCACCGAGGCTGAGGATGAGTCCGGTCCAGTACGCCTGACCTTCTGGGGTGGTCACGCCGAGTTCGCCGAAGAATCCCGGCAGAATCGGAGCACGCATGCTGAAGCCGCTGATCACAAGGAGTTGGGCCGCCCACACTCCGTAGAGCATCTTACGCCAGCCGGGATTGTTACTCCCGCTCGGCTTCACCAACCTCGGGAGAAAAAAACCGAACCGCCCTTTTGGGCGGGTGCTTTCTGCTGGTTCGTTCGAGGTGGTGGGTGAGGGTTCCTGCTCCTTCATGCTAATGAGCCTATCGCACCCGGAAGGATTCGTCGAGACAGATTTCCGATTAAATTACATCGGTTACGAGTCGGTTTTTGGCACCGCCGAGTCCGACCAGCGTGAGCAGAATACAGCTGGCCAAAATGATGGCAAACGGAATCTGCCAGGAGCCGATAAGATCGTGCGCGAATCCGATTCCGATGGGGCCGATGGCGGCGATGGTGTAGCCAACCGCCTGCGCCATCATCGAGAGATCGCCGGCGTAGTGCGAATCCGGCGTGCGCAGACCGATGAACGTGAGCGCGATGCTGAGCGTCATGCCGCTGCCGAATCCGAAGGTCGCCACCCAGAGTAGCGTCAGCGTGGTGGGAGCAAATACCAATCCGGTGAGACCAAACACGCAGAAGGCCGAACTCACCCAGATGAGCCAGCGCTGATCATCCCGCTTGTACACCAGCAACGGAGCGATGAACGA
>JAFAEA010000124.1 GCA_023424355.1 Chloroflexota bacterium
CTCGCCCGCGCCTTGGCGGTGAAGACGGACGAAACGTCCACCCCTACTCCCACGATGCGGTGATCCCGCGCCCACGTGCAAAGCATTTCGCCCTTCCCGCTGGCGAGATCGAGCACGCGCTCGCCGCCCTTCAGCATCAGACTTGCGCCTAGCTGGCGCAATTTCTCCGCGCTCAACGGATTGATGATGCGATGGCTCGATTCCCGAATGGTGTGGTGGCGCGGCAAATCTTGCATGGAAACTCCTACGGAATCAGATACCGATACGTTGGACTGCCAGGATCGATCACCTCAACCTGAATGTTGCTCTGCTCCATCCGTTCTCGCAGGCGTGGATAATCGTCCCGACTCGCCAGCTCCAGCCCGACCAATGCCGGACCCACCTCCCGGTTGGATTTCTTCACGTACTCAAAGTGAGTAATGTCATCACCAGGCCCGAGCACTTCGTTCAGGAAGCGACGCAGCGCGCCCGGTTCCTGCGGAAACTGCACGAGGAAGTAATGCTTGCGCCCCTCCCAGATGAGTGCGCGCTCCACGATCTCGGCGTAACGAGAGACATCGTTATTGCCTCCGGAGAGGATGGCGACCACGGTTTGGCCGGGTTCCGGCTTCCAGAGTTGCAATCCGGCGGTGGCGAGCGCTCCGGCAGGCTCAGCGATGATGCCATCGATTTGATACAGCTGCAGCATCTCGGCGCAGATGGCGCCCTCCGGCACGGAGATCAGTTCCACATTGTGCCGAGTCAACATCTGAAACGGAATCGCACCGGCCTTGCGCACGGCTGCACCATCGACAAAGGTATCGATCGCTTCCAGCTCCACCGGTTCGCCGGCTTCCATCGCCGCGATCATGCAGGCTGCTGATGAGGGCTCGAGGCCGATCACCTTCGTCTGCGGACAATTCTCCGCCAGCCAGGCAGTGACTCCGGCCATCATGCCGCCACCACCAACGGGAACCAGGACCACATCGGGCGCAGCTTCCAACTGTTCCACGATCTCGCGCGCGACTGTCCCCTGCCCGGCGATAGTGCGCTCATCATCGAAGGCGGGCACCATCACCATCCCAAACTCATCCGCGGCAGCACGCGCCGCACGAGATGAATCGTCGTAGGTCTCGCCGGTCACCATCAGCTGCACATATTCGCCGCCGAGGGCGAGCATGCGCTCGCGCTTCTGGCGAGGTGTGGTGGATGGCACAAAGATCATGCCATTCACACCCAGATTGGCGCAGGCGAGAGCGACTCCCTGACCATGGTTGCCCGCGGATGCGCATATGACGCCAGCGGCGCGCTGCTCCTCCGTGAGTTGCGAGATCAGGTTGTACGCGCCACGAATCTTGTAGCTGCGCACGGGCTGCAGATCCTCGCGTTTGAGCAGGATGTTGGCACCGGTGGCGGCACTGAGCCGGTGCGAAAGCTGCAGCGGCGTGCGATTGGCGATACCGGCGAGTCGCTCCGCGGCGGCATCGATATCCGCGGCGGTAACTGGCAAGGGCGTTTCGGAATTCTGCTGGGAAGTCATACTCGGTGCGATCCAGGGTTACGAACGGGCAAACAGATGTATCGATCGCCGTTGACCGAATGCACATCCGCTAGTTTGCCATTTCGCACGGATTGCGTCATCCGAGGATCGCGCTGCTCGCCTCCAGCCATTGCATCCAGTCCCATTCCGGCATCGGGGTGAGGATGAGGTAATCGGCGCCGGCATCGGCGAGGCTGGCGATGGACTCCTTTGCCTCGGCGATGGAGCCGCTGATGCCGAGATCGTGCACCCACGCTTCTGGCATGGATTCGATGAGCGATTGCCGTCCACCTTGATCGATGAGTTGCTTCAGCTCGTCGGCGTAGGCAAGATGCGCCGTGTTGACGGCGATCTCATTGCCAACTGCCCCGGCCACCACCTCGCGCATGATCTTGTTGGCGCTGGCGGGATCGGCATCATCGATCCAGGTGTGGACGTAAAGGCCGATGGTCGATGGCGACTCGCGCTCGGCATCCACCTGCTCACGCGCCCAGCGGATGTAATCGGCACCGGAGCTTTCTGCCAGCAACGCGCCATCTGCAATGCGACCGGCCAGGCGGAGCGACTTCTCAGCTCGCACACCCAGCAGAATCGGAGGTACGGAGGCCGGAGGCGGATCCAACTGCACATCGGTCAGCTTCACGTACCGACCATCCACCGTGATGCGCTCGCCGGCGAGGAGTCGCTTCATGGCGGCGGTGGTCTCCTCGATGGCGGTGAGTGGCGAGGCGACCTTCTCGCCGATCTGCTCCATCCACACATCGACGCCGTGGCCGATACCGCCGATAAGTCGGTTCGGGAACGCGCGCTCCAGCGTGGAATATTCCATGGCGAGGATGGCCGCGTTGTGAGCAACTCCCGGATTGATGCCGATACCCACCTTGATGGAGGATGTGGCCGCGAGGGCGATGGCCGCCTGGGAGATTCCGCCGAGGTAGAAGCAATCCTCCACGATCCAGAACTGATCGAACCCCAACTCCTCGGCACGGCGGGCGGCCTGCATGAGATTGGCGGGATCTTGCTCGCGTCGGTACATAACGCCGATTTGGGTGGACATGGTTGGGCCTTTCGGATGCAGTGTGTGTCGGTTAGTTGATGAGGATATGGTAGGCGATCGAATGCGATCTACCAATCGGTGCAATGGTAGCCTCGTCCATCTCCCGCAGGCGCTACCGAAGGTGCCCGAGTCGAAACGGAGATGGAGAAGGCGGGGGCGTGGCTGATGGAGTTTATGGGAGGAGGTCGGAAGCTGGCCAGCGAGGTGGAGAGTGCGGCGAAGGTGGAGGGGCTCCGCCCCAGCACATTGAAGAAGGCTAAGGCTGCTATTGGCTATACAAGCCAACGCGAAGCGGGTAAATGGTACTGGAATCCACCTTCACCGGATAGTTCGGCGGCCTGAATGTAAGAGCCAAGGTACACAGCGAATCACCGGCCAGAAAACGCAGTGTCCCTTGGCTCTTAGCCCTTGAGCCTCCAAAAATCGGTAGCGTCACCCCTTGTGGGTGACTTGGTCGACATCTCATTTCGTCGAACATCTTTAGGCATTGGACGACTCTAGAGCCCAATCCGGAATGGTCCAAATCTCAATTGGGCGTGCCTCCCCCTCCCTTCGGGTGATAGGCAACATCTACTATCTATACGCATCGGGGCCATTGGGAAATGTAAGAGCCAAGGGACACTCAGAAATCCGCACGGGCTTTTGAGTGTCCCTTGGCTCTTGGATTGTATTGTGGAGGAATCTCGTTTTTGGGAATTGGTTCCTCGACCGGATCGCCCTGCGGGCGATGTCGACCACAAGGGTCGACGCTACCGGTTGGGAGGCGGAACTTCGCCAGTTGGAATTGGTTCCCCGTTAACCGCCCAGGGGCTCGCTTCGCTTCTCACTTCGTTCGGCCACCTTCGGTACAACGCCTCCGGCGTTTAGGGCGGTTCTACCTTTGCGTGGGCGACATCATCCAGCCGTTGGCGGAATCTCGCCATTCGGAATTGGTTTCCCAACCCGCACGTAATGGATCGCTACCGCCGGTGGCCTTGGCCCTCGCTGTGAGGCTGCGCCTCATCCGCCTTCGGCCCTGCGGGCGTACATTCGGCATCCCTGTTGCAAAACCCCGCCATGCGATTTGGTGGTCGCATGGCGGGGTTTTGGTGTTCGGGATTGGTTCCCGGTACCCGCACATAAAGTGCGGGCGTACGTCCGGGTAGGCGTCTGCGAAAATGAACCGGATTACAGCTCCGCGATGATGGCGTCGGCCATGTCCGTGGTGGTGGCGGCCTTGCTCTGGTCGCGGTCGGCGCGGAGGTCGTAGGTTACCTTCTCGCCCTTGCCAATCACGGTGGCGACTGCTCCCTCAACACGCTCGGCGGCATCCTGCTCGCCAAGGTGGCGCAGCATCATGGCGCCGCTCAGCAGCATCGCAACCGGGTTGGCCACGTTTTTGCCGGCGTGGGATGGAGCAGATCCGTGAATCGGCTCGAACACGGCACCATCGGCACCGATGTTTCCGCCCGGAGCCACGCCCAGGCCACCGATCATACCGGCAACCACATCGCTCACGATATCGCCGTACAGATTCGGCATCACCAGCACATCGTACAGTTCTGGCTTCTGCATCAGCTGCATGCACATGTTATCGACAATGCGATCGTCGAACTCGATCTCCGGATAATCCTTGGATACCTGCTCGGCTACCTTCAGGAACAGGCCATCGGTGAACTTCATGATGTTCGCCTTGTGGACCGCAGTTACCTTCTTGCGTCCGTTCGCCTTGGCGTACTCGAAGGCGTAGCGCACAATGCGCTCGCTGGCTTCTGGCGTGATCATCTTGATGGTGACGGCAGAGTTATCGGCCAGCTGCTTCTTGCTGTTGGCGTTGATGGTTTTGATGACTTCGGCAGCCTCTGGGGTGCCGGTATCGAACTCCACACCCGCGTAGGTATCCTCAGTGTTCTCGCGAACCACGACGAGATCGATATCCTCGAAGCGGCTCTGCACACCCTTGATGGATTTGCCCGGTCGGAGATTGGCATAGAGATTCAGTTCCTGGCGCAGCGCCACATTCACACTGCGGAAACCAGAGCCAACTGGCGTGGTGATGGGCCCCTTCAGGCCGACACCATTCTTGCGGATGGAATCCAGCGTGGCCTGTGGCAGGAGCTCGCCCGTGCTCTCGAAGGCATCAAGGCCGGCGGCGCAGACCTCCCAATCGAAACTCACACCGGTCGCGTCCAGCACGCGTCGGGTAGCTTCGGCTACTTCAGGACCAATACCATCGCCGGGAAGCAGGGAAATCTGATAGTTCGCCATGTGTTTACTCCATTTCAACACGCAATTGCATGCGCAAAACTGTTACCGTTTGTATGTCATTTTCGCATGCTTCGGGTCGATAGTCACCCAAAGCACGCCCTGCACTGTGTGAAAGGTGATTTTCCTGATGTCTGAACGCAAAATTCCGGTACTTTTGGCGATTTTGGATGGATGGGGAATCGGGCGAGATGAACCCGGCAATGCCGTGCTGCTGGCCGATACACCGCACATGGATCGCCTGATGGCGAACTACCCCGCCGCCACTCTCCGCACCAGCGGCGAGGATGTGGGCCTCCCTGCCGGTCAGATGGGCAATAGCGAGGTTGGACATCTCAACATCGGCGCCGGATTCATTGTGTACCAATGGATCACCCGTATCGATCGCGCCATCGCGGATGGCTCGTACGCCAAAGACCCGACTCTGCAGGCCATGTTCCAGCGCACGATCAAGAACAATGCCACCCTGCACCTCATGGGTCTGATCGGCGAGGGAGGAGTCCACGCCCACACTCGTCACCTCATTGCCACCATCAACGCGGCGCTGGAGGCAGGTGTCGAGAATATCCTAATCCACTGCTTTACCGATGGGCGAGATACCTCCCCGACCTCCGCGATCGAGTTCGTGAAACCGATCGAGGACGTTCTGGCCGGTCACGATGGTGCCCGCATCGCCAGTGTTGTCGGACGCTACTACGCGATGGACCGCGACAAGCGTTGGGAGCGCGAGAAGAAGGCATTCGATCTGGTGGTGCATTCCACCGGCACACCGGCAGCTTCCGCAGCAGATGCGATTCAGGCCAGCTACGATGCCGGCATCACGGATGAATTCATCGAACCCGCAGTGATTCTGGACGAACGCGGAGAGCGCCACACCGTGGGTCCGCAAGACGAATTCTTCTTCTTCAACTTCCGGTCGGACCGCGGTCGAGAGCATAGTCACGCCCTGGTAGATGAAGTATTCGATGGCTTTGATCGCGGCAATTGGGATCCCGGGCATCGCCTCACCACCATGACCACCTATGAAGAGGGGCTGGATGCCGATGTGATCTTCCCGCCGCAGGATGTGGAGTTTCCCCTCGCCCGCGCCATCAGCGAGGCCGGCAAAACCCAGTTCCACGCCGCCGAGACCGAAAAGTATCCGCACGTCACCTTCTTCATTAATGGTGGCCGCGAGGAGCCGTTCCCCGGCGAGGATCGCCGCATGAGCGCTTCGCCAAAGGTGGCCACGTACGATTTGCAACCGGAGATGAGCGCCCACGATGTGTGCGATGGTGTTGTGGAAGCCATCGAATCCGGCAACTACGATGTGATCATCGTCAACTTCGCCAATGGCGATATGGTCGGCCACACCGGTGTGATTCCGGCCGTGGTGAAAGCCGTAGAGACGGTCGACCACTGCGTTGGTCGCATCGTGACGGCGCTGGATGAGGTTGGCGGCATCGGCATTTTCACCGCCGATCACGGCAACGCCGAAGAGGAAATCGACCGCACCACCGGCGGACCGATGACCTCGCACACTACCAATCCAGTACCGCTGGTGATGTTCGCTCCGGAGGGGCATCCGCTGCGCAATGCCACGCTGCGAGACGATGGCGTGCTCAGCGCCCTCGCTCCCACGATTCTGGAGCTGGCAGAGGTCCCGACTCCGGAGAGCATGACGCAAAAGAGTTTGATTGCAGATCGGTAGCGGGCACCACATAGGTCTCCTGTCGGTAGCGGGGGAGTTTATCTCCCCCAATCGGTAAAGGAGGAGCACGGCCGAGCGCAGCGAGAAACGAAGTGGGCCCTTATCTCCCCCTTTGAGGGGCACACGAGGTGCCCCGCTACCAGTTGATTCGCAACGATGGAGAAACCCTTGTGTGATAACGCAACAACAACCCGACGTCGATTTGCAGCAGGCACCATCGGTGCTGCTCTGGGCAGCTCGCTGACTGATTTCGCGATGGGACACCAATTGGAGGACTCCACCATGCTCAATGTCATCCCAGCTCCACATGCGTTTGCGCCGGACGATTCCGGCAATCTGGAACTTGCAGCCGGCGTGCGCATCGATGCCGCTGAGGGCACCGAACTCGCCGCGAACTGGCTGCGAAGAGGCCTCGAACGCTTCTCGAGTGTGGCCGTGATCGATTCGGCGGATGTTGCCATCTCACTGGCCATCGGCGAAGTCACTGTGCCTGAGGTCGCCACAACCGGTGTGCATCCGGATGGATCGGACATCGGCAACGAGAACCACTCCATCACCATCTCGACCGAAAGCATCGCGGTCACAGGTGTCTCGGCGGAGGCAGTCTTCCGTGGTGCAACGACAGTTCTGCAGGTGTTGTCGCAGGCTACGACTTTCGCGCTCGGCACGATCACCGATGCCCCTCACCTCGCCTGGCGCGGACTCAGCTTCGATACGGTCCGCTGCTTCCATTCGGTCGAGACGGTGAAGCAGGTGCTGGATCTCCTCGCGCTCTACAAAATGAATGTGCTGCATTTCCATCTCACAGATACCGAGGGCTGGCGATTTCAGGTGGATGAATGGCCGAAACTGACCGAGATTTCCGGCCAAACTGCGCGAGATGGTCGACCAGGTGGCTTCTACAAGACCGCGGAGTTTGCCGAAATCGTGCAGTACGCCGCCGATCGCTACATCCTTGTGGTGCCGGAGTTCGATTCGCCCGGTCACACGGCCAGTGTGCTGGCAGCGTATCCGGAACTGGGTTCGGATGAGATTCGGACCACTGATCCGGCCATGCACTACCTGCATCCGGATCAGCCTGGTGTGTCGGATCTGCTTCGGGATGTGTACACCGCCATGGCCACGCAGACCTCCGCCAACTACATCCACATCGGCGGTGATGAAGCCATCGCCATGGAGCACGAGGTGTTCCAGCAGTACATCCAAATGGCCGCTCCCCTCGCCCGCGCCACCGGCAAGCGCATCGTGGCCTGGCAGGAAGCGGCTCGCGGAGGCCTGGCTGCAGGTGATCTGGTGCAATCGTGGATTCCGGATGTGATGGTGAAGGATATTCAGCAACGCATCGCAAATCCAACCGAAGAGGATCTCGCCCGAGCCGAGAGCGATCCGGTGTTCCGGGCATTCGCGGAGCTGTTCTCGACTGCCGATCAGGACATCCCGATGGCGTTGGAACAGGGCGCGAATGTGATCGTCTCGCCGGCTACGCAGCTCTATCTCGATACCAAATACATCGAGCCGAGTGCCGAGGAAAATCAGGAACCACTGCGGGAACGACTCGGTTTGCCGCAGAGTGTCTATCAACAGGGCACGGTTGAGGATTCGTACAACTGGCAACCGGAGTCGATTCTACCGGGCGTCCCTGCGGATCGCATCGTCGGTGTGGAGGCGGCCATCTGGTGCGAAACCATCACCGGTACGGAGGATTTGTTCTTCCAGCTGCTACCACGGCTGGCGGGCTCTGCCGAGAAGGCGTGGAGCAATCCTCGCGAGTGGGAGGATCATCGGCAGCGACTCGCACAGCAACCCATTTTCTGGGAGGCGATGGGCCTGACGTGGTTCAAGAGTTCATTGGTTTGGTAACAACCGTCTGGTAGTGGGGCACCTTGTGTACCCCAGGGGTTCGGTAGCGGGGCACCTCGTGTGCCCCAGGGTTCCGGTAGCGGGGCACCTCGTGTGCCCCTCAAAGGAGGAGACAAGCTCCTCCGCTACCAATATGATGGCGCTTCCACTACCTTTTCTTGCGAGGCTTCGGTTTGGGCAACAACCTGGACAGCTCCACGATCGTCTCACGGAACCATGGCGTATCGAGTCGATCCTCAGGGGCGATGTAGTACAGATTCGATCCCGGATAGGCTTCGCCCGTCTCGAGACTCTCCACTGCATCAATCGGCGGATTCGTCGGCTTCAGCAGCACCCGGTTATCGCACAGAAACGCGATAGGCTTTTCGTTGTGATACAGGCAGTATTCGCCAAACATCGGATGCACCCGTACAGGCTCCGGTTGAAGCAGCATCACGATCAGCTCGGAATATTCTCGTTCGGTCGACATCACTCACCTCTCATTCGCAATCGAATACGTCAGTATCGCGCGCGCAGCCACTTGGGGCGAGAGGATTCTCGGGTGATCTCGGAGTCAATTCAATCGGATTTCGAACAATTTTGTCTGACAGTATTGCCATTTATTGTTTACTTTTAGCTCATCAAATTGATCATGTGAAGATTCCCAATAGGTGAACTATCAGGAGACTCAAGATGCGCAAGTTGCTCGTGCTGCTCACGATGGCGGGGTTATTCCTGTCTGCCTTCCCCACGCTGTCGTTCGCACAGGATGCCACTCCGGTCATAACTGAACCGGAGTCCACGCCAACGGAGGTGGTGATCGAGCCCACCACCGTGCCAACAGAGTCAGCCGAGCAGATATCCACGCCTGCCGCGGAGCCAAACACCTCCCGATCCAGCGATGACAACACCCTCTCAGCAAACCAAATGGAACCGCCTGCTATCTACATCGATGGCAAAGCCAGTAATCGATCAGTGCCTGCCAACATGGCAGTCTCCATATCGACCGAACCTGGTGCCAGGCTGATATATTGGCGTTCTGAAACATGCCTGGATCCTGGCATGGCAAATCATTTAGATTCTCAGTCCCTTTCAGCGTCTTCGAATAGCAAAGTTACCTATGCCTATCAGGCCCAATGGCGCGATTCGCCAGATGCACCCAAGAGCGAGTGTCTCACAGTCACCTGGGACGATTCGGAGACTATGGACCCCCCGATGCTCATGATCAACAATTCCACCGAGAACCAGCGAACATTCGTCGGCAACTTTCTCCAGATTAGTTGGCCAACCAACACCCAGCTGCTCGAATACGAAGGGGCTACCTGTGAGGGAATGCCTGTGAGGGAGGTACCGGGAATCGAAGGCGGCGTCGGGAAGACAGAGGCCGACACGTTCTCATACCAGTTGCAATGGCGAGATTATCCTGATGATGCCGCAAAGAGCGATTGTCTCTCTGTGGAGTGGTATGAACGCGGTGCGGATGAGGCCCCAACTCTGAAGATCGGCAACACAACCAGTAGTGTGATGGTACCCACTGGGTATCGCGTGGATATCACGACAGATAGTGGCGCCACGCTCATTCATTTTGGGAATCAGGATTGCACCGGGCCAGGGACAATTACGGGTTCATCCAGAAGGTCTGCAACATACAACTTCCCTTCTTCCATCTCCTACATGGCCGTGTGGCGAGACGATCTGGATGGTCCGACGAGCAAGTGCCTCAATATTACCTGGGAAGCACTGGAGAATCTCGAAGCACCTACTTTAGAGATCGAAGGCGAGGAACTGAGCACGACGGTGGAGATCAACACCGCGCAGGAACTCACCACCGATGAACAAGCACTCATCTACTTCTACGAAGACGAGGCCTGCGGTGAAGGTCAGTCCGCAGGGCAACCAAGTGGGTACGTAGCGATCTCCGATATCCCTACCGTTGTTTCCTACAAGGCCAAATGGAACGGCTTCCCGGACGCTCCGGAAAGTTCATGCTTCACCATCACCTGGAAATCTCCTTCAAAGCCAGCGCCTACGCTCACAGCCAACGGAGGCACGGAGAATGTCCTCCTGCATGTTTATACCTATGTCACCCTCCAGACCAGTGACGGCGCACAGATAAGTGAACACAGCGAAGCCGGCTGCACCGATCCGGGCATTCCATATGCCAATAATCCGGTAATAATTGCACGAACTGGCAATTTCACCCGGTACTTTCAGGCCAAGTGGCCCACAGATCCTGATAGCCCTGTGAGCGATTGCATCTCAGTTACCTGGGACTTTTTGAATCCACCACAACTGCTCGTGAATGGCGGTACCGAGAACGTACAGGTGGAACGTGGAGAATCCGTGGCCCTTTCTACAAATGTGGGTTCCACCATCATTGCTTACGAGAACGAGGGCTGCACAGGTGACTCATTCGATCACTACATATTTCAGATTGATGTGCAGTCGCCAGACAATCACACTGTTTACTATCAGTCATCCTGGCCCCTCTCCGACAACGCCCCGAAGAGCGATTGTTTGCAGGTGATTTGGGGAGAAGGCTCGCCAGTAGCGCCCACCCTTACCCTCAATGGCGAAGCGAGCAATGCTACCGTCGATTCCGGAGAAACGGTCACCTTCGTGACTGAAGATTTCGCAGTGCTCCAGGTCTTCGAGACGCTCGATTGCTCTGGCACCGCGACCTCCGAGGTGGAATCCGGGTTTGCGCCATCGTTCGATGAAGCCACATCGATCTCTGTCCGGGCTGTCCATAAGAACGATGACACGGTCACCAGTGAGTGTTACGTCGCGAATTGGAATGCCCCAGCTCCACCTATGGAAACACCAACACCGACGCCAACATCGCCACTAGAGACGCCGACCCCTACTCCGACGATGTCGGTCGAAACACCGACTCCAACGCCAACCGAGACCCCGGTGACCAAAACGACCTCGATCACGGTCGAGATGTGGGATGGCAGCAGCATCGAGGGTGCAGTCTGGAACCTGTACGCGCCGGTCGCGAGTCAATCCATTGCCGATGCGTATGACACTGGAACACTAGGTGCCGAGAACAATGCTGTGCTGACAGACATCCCGGAAGGAAACTACGTCTTCGAGGTCGCTCCGGCCGGCATGGATGCGCAGCGATGGGATATCACCATCGGTCCGGATTCCGAGGAGATCGTGCTGCAATTCGCACAACCAGATGTGCCAGCGACTCCTGGTGCAACGCCGCCGGCGACTACGGCCCCGGGTGAACCGACTCCGGCTCCGACATCCGCAACTGTCAGTGGCTTGCCGGATACCGGTGCAGGTCCATCCAGCTCATCAACTGTGCTGATGCTGGCAGGGCTCCTCGCCACTGGAGTAATGATTGCCGCCATCGGCCGACGTCGATCCGCAAACTAACGCCCACGCAAACAGGACCAACCAGAGTTTTTCTGGTTGGTCCTGTGCTGTTCGGTAGCCTGGTGCATCTGCGTGCGCCCACTCGTAGCGGCGGACCTACGTGTCCGCCTTAACAGGGCAGTGACACAGCACCGCCACTACGCGGAGATAAGGGCCCACTCCGTTTCTCGCGGCGCTCGGCCGGGCTCCTCCGCTCCCGGACGGCAATCGCCTAGTGGCGGAATGCCTTCTTGCCCGGGTAAATGGCGATATCGCCAAGTTCTTCCTCGATGCGCAGCAGTTGGTTGTACTTCGCCACACGATCCACGCGGCTAGGAGCACCGGTCTTGATCTGGCCGGCATTGGTGGCAACCGCGAGATCGGCGATGAAGGTATCATCCGTTTCGCCCGATCGGTGACTAATCACCGCCCGGAAGGTGTTGCGCTGGGCAAGATCGATGGCTTCCATAGTTTCAGTCAAAGTACCGATCTGGTTGAACTTGATGAGAATGGCGTTACCGCTCTCCTCATCGATACCGCGACGGAGTCGCTTGGTGTTGGTGACGAACAGGTCGTCGCCCACCAGCTGCACCCGCTCACCAATGCGCTCGGTCAGCTTGGCCCAGCCATCCCAATCGTCCTCGTGGAGGCCATCTTCGATGGAGACAATCGGGTACTTCTCGGTAAGATTGGCCCAGTAATCAACCATCTCATCGCTGGTGAGTTCGCGGCCCTCGCCCTTCAGCACGTACTTGCCATCCTGATAGAACTCGGAGGCAGCGGGATCGAGCGCGATGACTACCTGCTCGCCTGGACCGAATCCGGCCTTCTCGATGGCCTGAGTCACTACCTGCACGGCCTCTTCGTTACTGCTTAGGCTCGGGGCGTAGCCACCTTCGTCACCGACATTGGTGCTGAGTCCCTTCTCGGCCAGGATTTTCTTCAGCGTGTGGAAGATCTCGGTGCCCCAGCGGAGTCCCTCGCTGAACGTGGGCGCTCCCACCGGCATCACCATGAATTCCTGCATATCCACGCTGGATCCCAGGGCATGCTGGCCGCCGTTGAGGATGTTCATCATCGGCACTGGCAGGGTGCGGGCACTCGGACCACCGAGGTACCGATACAGGGGAAGTCCGCAATCCTGTGCAGCAGCGCGGGCAGTGGCCAGCGATACACCGAGGATAGCGTTGGCGCCGAGTCGTCCCTTGTTCTCGGTGCCATCCACCTCGCACATCAGGCGATCGATACCGACTTGGTCATATGGATCGAGACCGACGAGAACTTCGGCGATCTCTTCGTTCACGTTCTCCACGGCCTGGCGAACGC
>JAFAEA010000253.1 GCA_023424355.1 Chloroflexota bacterium
CGCATTCCTGATCCACCATGCGTGAGAACCGATCCAGCAGCTGGTTCTGTTGTTCGCCCGGTGGCAGCTTGAGTTGATTACCGGATTGGGTGCGGAACTCGCCCGGTAGGTAGCCGACCTTCTCCACTGAAAATTTGCTGATGAGCGTGGAGGAACTCCAGCGATATTCCTCGGGCACGTAGAAACGCACATCTCGCAACACCATCAAAAGCTGCATGGCGAGGATATCGAACTTGTCCGTCTCCGGGTTGAAGCGAATGGCCTTTAGCGGCTTGCCATGGATGGGCGATGGTCGTCCCTGTTGAATCTGAGACACCAGATTACCGAGTTTGTGCAGGAACTCATCCTGTGTCTCCAGCATCATCTGCTTCGGAGCGTTTTGCTCTGCGAGATGTGTGAAGAACTCCGGCGCTCCATCAATCATCTGGAACCCGTAATCCACGTATTGCTCTCGGGTGAACTGATTCTTGGCAGGATTATCGTGCACGGCCTGATTTCGAACACGTCTCCACAGGTGCAATCGATCCTTCCATTGGAAATCGAATATTCCCTGGGCAACGCCCTCATCAATCAGCGACATCGGATCGGTTTTCTGCAACCCCGGTGGGAACTTCACCATCCGCACCAGCACCTTTTCGATCGGCTTCCACGCACAGAACACGGCGTTATCGTGATCGCCGCCTTCCCATTCCGATCTCGCCTTTTGCAGATTGCGCGTATCCGCGGCATACGGCTCCCACGGCTTGGGCTTCGTGCGCTTCTTCGGCGGTTCGGGTGCCACCTCTGGAGCGGGAGTCTCCTGTGCTTTCTCACGTTCTTGAGGTTGGGATTCCTGCTGCACCGGCTCGGTTGATGCGACTTCCGGCTTTGTTTCTGTTGGTTGCTGATCTGGCTGCTCCATGGCCATTGGCTCTTCCGCCACTGGCTTCACCAGGCCCGCTTCGAACAGGAACCGGCTGGCACCGTTGGTGCCCACCACTTCGCCTTCGGCGGTCCTGTCGATCCGGTCTGTATCGCCACCGCGCACATAACTGAATACCAGCTTCTCGCTGGCACGAGTCATGGCCACATAGAATCGACGTCGAATTGATTCCAGCTCGCCCTTGCGGATGCTCTCGGTATCCGGCACTTCCCGATCATTCACCGCCGGAATGAATACCACCGGCCACTGCCGACCCTTGGCCTTGAGGAAACTTCGCACCCAAACGCCGGGTTTGGTCACGGTCTGCTCATCAGATGAGACTTCGACCACCGGGACGCCGGCCCTTCGCAGTGCGGCTTCGATGGGTTTAACCATGTCGCGCTCAGCACGTGCGTGGCACAAAATGGCGATCTCTTCCGGATTTCGTCCGGTAGCGATTTCCTTTTGGACCGCCGCCACCAGATCGGTATTCAGGGCATAGGAGGATCCCAGCGGACGTACTTCAACCTCGCCATCGCGCGTGACCGCACTCGATGGCGATTTCTCGATTCGTTCCACATTGTGGGAAATCAAACTGATCGCTGGTCCCAGAATCGCCTGTGGGGACCGATAGTTGAGATCGAGATGCACGGTTTCGAACGCGAGATCCTTGAACACCATCTCGGGGTGGCGCAGATACAGCGAATGCGCGTTGCGGAACTCATAAAGTGTCTGATCATCATCGCCCGCCAGCACCACGAGCGTATCCTTACCGGCCGTGTAGTAAACCAGCATGGCATCGAGCCGGGAGATATCCTGACACTCATCCACCACAATCTCATCGAACTCGTCCTGCAACTGGGTGCAGACGGTCTTTGAGCGGCGGAGCTGCTCAACAGCGCGAGCCTTTTGATCTTCGTAGTCCATTCGGCCGAGCGCGCGCATGGCGTCATCGAATTCGACGAATGCATCCAGCAAATCACTCAGTTGGGTGGAGTAGTTCTCATCCGATGGCGTGGAGCTCGGCATTCCCCAGTACTCATCCAGACTGGTGCTCTCACCTTCGCGTGGCAAGCGCAGATATTCATCGCGCAACCAGTTCGTTTGCTTCTCTCGCTCTTTTGGACGGCCGGGATAGAATCCCTGGTTCTTGAGCGAATTGAAGGTATCGGTGAGCGTTCGGGGTACACCATCCCAAGTGAGTACGGGAAAATCGTATCCGCGGGAATCGAACTTGCGGCGCAGGTCTCGCACTTCCTGACCGCCACCAGAGTTGGGGAGCGTGGCCATTTCCTGTGGGAAATAGTTTTTGAGGATTCGGTTTCCGTGGGAGTTGAACGTGAGGATAGTCGGCATCTGTTTGCGATCCAACAGATCGCCAAAGAACCCGGTCAAACTCTTCTTGGCAGCGTTATCGAAGGTCAATACCAGAATCCGACGGGGGTTGATGCCATCCTGCTCGATACGTTTGGCAATGCGCCGCGCGAGCGTCTCGCTCTTGCCGGATCCGGCGGGAGCCACGATGCGAATACCCCTCGCGGTGGAATCGATGGCTTGTTGCTGAAAGTGATCCGGTTTGTGACGTAGCTGCCGTGCCAAGGTCATGCTCCTTTATCTGGATGTAGGCGGGTCCCCCAACGCACCGGACATCCATGTTCTGGGTAATTCTGCTTCACATTGTGCGCTATTTTCGCGGATTTGTCTGAGAGAATCAGGCATCAAAAAAGAGCAATTCGGAGATTCTCCGAATTGCTCTTGCTTCAGTGGGGGCGTTAGCTTGCGCGCAACTTTGCGATTGCGCCATGGGCGGCGTGGCCAAAGCTGTGGTTCACGGCAATGTATTCGCCTGGCTCATCAACGATGAATTCGACTGCAACACCATCACCAGGAGCCACGGAGATCGTTTGCATTCCCTCGAGCTTGTTCTTCGGATTGGCATTCATGTACACGTTCTGGAAGATGGCACCCACAATATGGAAAGCGCTCCAGACATTTGGTCCGTGGTTCACCATATAGATGCGGACCAGTTCGCCGACCGGGATATCGATGGGCTCATCCACATACTGACTGGCGTGACCATTGAAACAGGTGATGTTCGGCGCCGCGGTGAGCTCAAACAGACGCTCGCCATCGGTAACGTGCACACCATCCGGACCCGGCAACGTGTAAAACTCGGATTGGCTCAACACAATCTCGGTTGCCGGTTCGAATCCACCTTCAGCCGGATCAACTATCAGCGGGAAGTACATACCTGCCGCGATGTGGACCAGAGTCGGGGCGGTACCGCAGTGCACCATGAACGCACCTGGGTAATCCAGCTTCATATCCCACTCAAAGGTC
Organism: Chloroflexota bacterium; assembly: GCA_023424355.1. Taxonomy (GTDB): domain Bacteria; phylum Chloroflexota; class Chloroflexia; order Thermomicrobiales; family UBA6265; genus UBA6265. Next base: position 3,242 of record JAFAEA010000253.1, read on the forward strand.
TCGCCCGGCTGAACGTTGGCATAGCCGCGTTCCGGGGCAACACGAGCGGCGTGAAAATCGACAGAGTGTGTCATCGGTGCGCGGTTTTCAACGGTCACGTGAATCGTATCGCCCTGCACAGCGCGCATTGGTCGGCCAGGAACGGTGCCATTGAGAGTCCAGGCGGCGTATTGGGTCTTGTTATCGATCCAGATGGTTTTGTCCTCGAAGGTGACGAACTCTTCCTTATCGCCAGCTTCAACTGGTTCGAGGTAGGGATTGTAGCGCTCGAATGCGAGCTCCTCGGCTCCCGGTCCCGGAGTGGCATCGCCGGTACCGGCGGTATTGCCATCGGATCCGACATACGATCCACCGTCCGATTCCGGAGTGATGTGATCACCATGATCCTGGGCGGCGGCATTGCCGAGCAGGCTGGCGGCACCGATGCCCATTCCAAGTGCGGCACCGCTGCGAAGCAACGACCGGCGTGAGGTTTGCTCTGGAACAATAAGATTGGCTGGAATTCGGATAATGGACATTTCTCATCCTCCGTGGTTCAGTAGGATTGCCCTGATCCCGGACTGATCGGAATCATTGACTGGATAGTAGACAATCCACAGTCGACCGGGAATCGGGAAAAGTTCTCGAATGTCAGACCAATCGTGTAGGAGTTAATCCCCGATGAGTCAGTCGGATTTCAATGCGCTCACCGCCGATCGAGAAACGTTCTTTGCCGAGTGGCGTGCTGCCCGCGCAGAGTTGGATGCCGCATTCGAGGGACTTTCCGCTTCCGATCTGGAAGAACCGGGCATGACCGGTGACTGGAACGGACGGCTCACCCTCGTCCACATCGCCCGGTGGGATGAGGTGACCACAGAGATGATCGTGCGCCGCTGGCGCGGGGTACTTCCGGGAGTTAATGAGTACGACGATTACGAGGCCGATAACCTGGTATGGGCCGAGCTCGACGCCGATATCACCCTGGAAGCGGCGTGGCAGCGGTATCACAGCGCTCACGAAGCGATTATGCGCACCATGGCGCACATCCCTGAAGAATCCTGGGATGCTTACATCCGGGGGTGGGTGCGCGAGGCGTCACTGAATCACTATCGCCACCACGCCGAAACCACCAATCGGTGGAGAGCTGGTCGATAGCGTTGTCTAACACCTGGACCTCTCAGCTCGGTAGCAGGGCAGTTGATCTGCCCTTGATGAGGTGAAGATAAACTCCGCCACGACCGAAGGTGCAGGGCGGTAAGCAGAATGACGTCCGGGAAACCAGTCCCTCTCAACTCGGTAGCAGGGCAGCTTGTCTGCCCTAGATGAGGCGGAGATAAACTCCGCCACTACCGAAGGTGCAGTGCGGGAGGCAGAATGTCGTCCGGGAAACCAGTCCCTCTCAACTCGGTAGCAGGGCAGCTTGTCTGCCCTCGATGGGGCGGAGATAAACTCCGCCACTACCGAAGGTGCAGGGCGGGAGGCAGAATGTCGTCCGGGAAACCAGTCCCTCGTGCCCGCCCCAAGCGCCTGCGGGCGCTGGGCGAGCCTACCAATCCGGAGGCAATCTCATCTGTGCCAAGAAGTGTAGGCTCGGGCTGCGCGCAGAAATCGACCCATTTCACGATGGACAATCGCGCGCATGGCCCGGGCGTTGGGGGGCCAAGTCGTCCTCTGGATTCTTATAGAACAACGACTCGGTAGCAGGGCAGCTTGTCTGCCTTAGATGTGGCGGAGATAGACTCCGCCACTACCGAAGGTGCAGGGCGGGAGGCAGAATGCCGTACGGGAACCCAGTCCCTCGTGCCCGCCCCAAGCGCCTGCGGGCGCTGGGCGAGCCTACCAATCCGGAGGCAATCTCACCTGTGCCAAGAAGTGTAGGATCGGGCTGCGTGCGGGAATCGACCCAATTCGCGATGGACAATCGAGCGCATGGCCCGGGTACCGAGAGGCCAAATTTCGCCTCCCACATGTCATTCCGAGCTTGTCGAGGAATGACGTGGAGGCGAAATTTGGGAATGAAAATCGGTCTTACGAAGTCGACCACAAGGGTCGACACTACCCGGGAATGTGAATCTTGGCGGATAATTACCTCACCGGAATCCCTGTAGAAACCGCCGGGAGATCCCGCACATCAAACGACTCATCCACCGGAAGATCGTCCAGACGCAGGCTGAGGGTTTGGCTCACGCCATCGCCGCCCATGGTGATGCCATAGAGCGTATCCGCGATTTCCACCGTACCGCGGTTGTGGGTGATGACAATCGCCTGGGTCTCGCTGGCAAGGGTGCGCAATTCGTCTCGGAAGCGAACAACATTCGCTTCATCGAGAGCGGCATCCACTTCGTCCAGCAACACGAACGGCGTTGGGTTCACGCGCAGAATTGCGAAGAGCAACGCCACACCGGTGAGGCTGCGCTCACCACCGCTCAGCAGCGCCAGACCCTGCAGGCGCTTACCCGGTGGCTGCGCCACGATATCTACACCACCCGGAGCACCATCCTCATCTGCGGAGAGCACGAGTCGCGCCTGACCACCACCAAACAGCACGGTGAAGGCTTCACTAAAGGCGATGCTCACCTGCTCGAAGGTCTCCTCGAACCGGGTTTGCATGGTTTCGTGGAGTTCGGCCAGCATGGTGCGCAACCGCGCGGAGGCCTGCTGGACATCCGCGAGCTGCTCGGTGAGGAACGCAAACCGCTCCGATTCCTGCTCGTATTCCTCCACCACGTTATCGCCGACATAGCCGACGCGGTGCAGACGATTTCTCAGTTTGGAGATTTCGCGCTCGGTTTCCTCGTGATCTTCCGGAAGCTCGGAGAAGTCTGTTTCTTCAGTATCCGGAAGTAGATCATCTGGTTGCTCGTAATTAAGATCATCCATGATGCGCTGATGCACCGATGCCATCTCGGCGCGCACGCGCTCCAGCGCCAACTCGCGTTGGCCCAGCGAACGCTCGCGTTCCATCGTGATTTGGCGGGCTTGTTCGATCTGCGATTGCTGGTTCTGCACGGCGGAAGTCGAACTACCCAACGCCTCGGCCAATGGCGCGCGTGCGTTATCGCCAGCCGCCACCGATTCGGTGAGCACCTCGAGTTCGCGGCTCAATCGATCTCGCTCATCGGCCAGAGCAATGCGCCGACCTTCCATATCTGCTTCGTCGTTTTGCCGACTCTGCAGCTCGGTCTGCTGAGCGCGGAGCTGGCTTTGCCACTGACTCCGCTGTCGCTCCTCGGCGCGGGTTCGCTCTTCAAGCGCGGCCAGTTTGGATGAGAGTTCGCCCAATGCATCGTTTTCGGCGCTTGCCGAATCTCGCTGCGAGGCGAGGGCAGTGGTGAGTGCCTCTTCCTGATCACGGAGCGATTCCAACTGCTCAGTGCCGGAATCGATCTGGGCGGTCAACTTTTCGATCTGCTGCTCACGATTTTCGGAGGAGAGAACCGCAGCCTGATTTTGTCGCTCGGCATTGGCCTGCTGCTTCTGCACATCATTGATCCATCCCTGCAAGCGATTCCTCTGGGGCGCCAGCGCTTTATGCTGCGCGGCAATATCGGAACGTTGCGAGGCGAGCTCGCGGCGCTTCTGCTCGATCTCTTGCGCGTCGGCCTGGAGCGTGCCCAGCCGTGTATTGATTTCGGCATGCTTCGTTTGCAGTGCAGCAATTTTGTCCGGAAGTTCGCGAAGTTCGCGCTCCCGACTCAACATGCCGGAATCCCGACCTTGTGAACCGCCGGTCACCGATCCACCACTGCGGGCGATTTCGCCGGCGAGCGTCACGGTGCTCCAGCCGCCCGGAAGTGAATCCAGCAACTGCCGACTCGTTTGCAGGTTTTCGACTACCACGAATCGACCGAGTAGTGCGCGCACCACTTCGGCCACATCATCATCGCTGCCGACCAAATCACTGGCGATGCCATGAACTCCGGAGGCGTTCTCAATTTCGCGCGGAGGCGGACGGTGCCCGCCACGACGGCGCACGGTTTCGATCGGCTGGAAGGTCGCGCGGCCGGCGCGGTTTTGCTTGAGCATGCCAATGGCCGCCTCAGCATCACGCCAGGCATCTACCACGATATCTTGCAGGTGTCCGCCCAACGCCGTTTCCAGCGCGGCATCGTATTTCTTGTCGACTTGGATCAACTCGGCCAATGTACCGCGCACACCGGTGAGTTTGCCGGCCGAATGCCACTGCATCACCTGGCGTGGGCCCTGATACAACCCCTCACCGGATGCGTGCATGCGCTGCAGAATTTCCACGCGGTGACCGGCCTGAGCAAGATCCCGCTCGATTGCGGTGCGCTCTTCGCTGGCGGATTTCACACCCGATTGAGCTTCATCCCAGCGAGTGCTTAGGCCGGAGATATCGGCATCCAACGTTGCCAGCTGCGCTGTAAGCGTAGTATCCGATTCCTCATGATCCGCAAGTTCAGCAAGTAACGATTGCAGCCTGTTTGCGCGCTCTTCGTCTTCTGCCTTGATTCGCTCGGCATCGGCAGCAGAGGTCTCCATCCGTTGTTGAAGGAGAGCTCGTTGTTGCTGGGCATCGGCAATCCTGCGTTCCAGCTGCAGTGCCTCGCGGGAGCACGTGGCAAGTGCCTTCTCAGCTTCCTGGCGCTCGTTTCGGGCCAGATTGGTGGCAGACTGCTGGGTCTGCATCGCCTGGCGGGCGGATTGCACCTCAGCCTCGAGTTCCTTCAGAGAGGTGGCTGCCGCCTCGAGTCGCTGCTGCGTGGTCGCGATCTGCTCTCCAAGCGCCGTTCGCGTGGATTCGGCATCGGTCGAGCGTCGTTCGAGCGCGCCGAGTCGCTCTTCCACCAATTCCTTGCGATGAGTAATGTCACTCAGTTGCTGCCGCAGCTCGCCGAGTCGCGCATCGTGGCGCTCCAACTCGTGGGTCGCGGCCTGCAGTGCCTGTTCCAGAACGGGTCGGGCTGCAATAAGCGTCTCTAATTGCGATTGGGCTTCAGCCATCGCCGATTGATCGGTGGAGGCGTTGCTCTCCGCCGCAGCGAGGTGCTCGGTGGCCGCGGTCAACAGGCGTCGGTAGTGCCCCTGCTGCAGGAAGAGTTGGCGATCTCGCAGTCCCTTCCATTCGCGTTGCTGTTTCGCTGCGCGTTCCAGCCGCTTCAGGTTTGGCTCCACCTGCGAAAGCAGATCGGTGAGGCGGGTGACATTTGTATCGGTCTCGGCCAGATTGCGTTCGCCTTCGGCAACGCGCAACCGGAGTCCGGTGAGATCGGCCGCGTGTTCAAAGAGTCCCCGACGATCTTCCGCACGCTGGCTCAGAGCGGCATCGACAAGTCCCTGGCCGACAACGGTGTAGCTCTGACCGAGGGATGCCACCAGGCGGGCGACATCTTTGAGTCGGACCTTGCGTCCATTGATGAGGTACTCGCCACCACCTCCGCGGAATGCCCGGCGGGTAACGGTAACCTCGGAGAACTCGCTGGGGAGCCATCGCTCTTCGTTATCGAAGGTAACGGTGACCTCGGCCATGCCGCTCGGTGCCTTGCCTCTACCACCCGCGAAGATCACATCCTCGGTCTTTTTGGAGCGCAGGGCGGAGTGACTGGTTTCACCCAGCACCCATCGAATGGCATCTGCGATATTGCTCTTGCCGGATCCATTCGGGCCCACAACAGCGGTAATACCGGGTTCGAATTGGAACGATGTTTTGGTGGCAAAGCTCTTAAACCCCTGGAGATCCAGTCGGGCAAGCTTGGGCTTTACCTGGTTTTCTCGTTCCGTCATGCTCGTTTCCGGAGTGTGTGTACGTTGAGCGCGTCAAATTCTTGCAGGTGACTCAACGAATAAATCGTAACGCTGCCAGGCGAGAATTCCCGCCATTGCAATGATTCAGGATACACCGAACACCCGGCTCCATGCGAAACGGGCAAATCGTAACCCCTGTGACCTTTTGGAACATCTGCGCATTTGAAGCTGCAGATGGTAGCATCGGGTTGAACCTTTATTCGGTTCGATCACCCGGAGGATTCGGGGGGAGCACGAACCAGTGTGTGGCTTCAGGGAATCGACCTGCATGGCTGAACCAGCTTCTCCGTAAGCTGGATGCATCGATTTCCGCCAACACCGGGGAGTGGAGCGGGTTCCGATACGATAAAAGCGTACCGGAACCCGCATCTTTTGAAGTGTGATGACGCTAACAGCGAACGATTTTGTTCGCGACTATCGGCAGGGAAGGAGCCCGCGTGACCAACTCACCAGATCAATCTGAATCGCGCATTATCCCGCTCTTGCCGCATTTGCAGCGTCGAAGAACCCAACATCCAACCTCTCCGAAGCGACGTTCCGAGCTCCTCTTCGATGACGACAGCGCCGACCGCCTGGTTCGCATCGATGCCGCCATGCCTCTATTGGAAGGTGAATCCGAAGGCGTCTCGCATCTCACCAGTCTCACGCTCGGTGTTTCGTCCGGTGCGTTCTATCCGCACTTGCCGACCGAGGATGCTCCGGCCGCGGCCGCGGCCCTCGGCTTCAAACAATTGGAAATCATGCTGCAAACAATTGGCGAGTACGATCTCGCCTTTGCGCAGCTCGTGGCCGCCAATGCCGCCGAAGCAGGTGTGCACATCCGTTCGGTCCACACCCTGGAGCACTATCATCAG
>JAFAEA010000315.1 GCA_023424355.1 Chloroflexota bacterium
CCTTCACGATTCAGTAGCACGCTGGCCGGGAAGAACGCCACGAATGCAACCGGCAACACAAACGTCAATGCCCACCGCAATGCCTGCGGGAAGATGACATTCGGATAGTTGCCGTACACATTGAAGATCTCGTTGACCGTGGTGCGAATCGGAAGGGTTTGCAGGAATCGGAATCCGAGTGAGCCCAGCGTTACCTGCACCGCGCCTTCCACCAGACCACCACCGATCACTGCCAGAATCAGATACACCACCGCCACCGGACTCCAATCCACATTGGCCGATGTGCTGGCCGCGATGAGAAGAATGCTGCCCCCCAACAGATCGCCAAAGGCATTGATTCGCAGCTTGCGGGTGAAGAGTTGGATCAACGGAGGCATTGGTCGCACCAGATAACGATCAAACTCGCCTGTGATGAGCACACGATCGAACTCGAACATCTGGCTGAAACAGGCATAGAACACACCGTGACTGGTCATGCGCATGCCGTACAGGAAGGTGAGTTCCGCGAACCCCCACCCACCGATTTGACCGAATCTGGCCGCGATGATCCAGACCACCACGAACCCGGTGATCTGGAAAAGGATGCCGCCAACGATACTGCTCACGGCGTTGGCGCGGTATTGGAGTTCCGAGCGGATAGAGGCGCTGGCGAGAGTGCCGAGCAAGGACAATCGTTGCATCTCAGCCTCCCTGAATCACGGTGCGATGCAGGGCGCGACCCCAGACAAACCGGATCACACCAATCAACACCACGGCCCAGAAAAGCTGCAGCAAGAGCGCGGTGGCGACATTCCCTGTGGCGGGAATGCCGATATAGATGCTCACCGGCACATACACAATGCTCTGGAATGGCAGGAGCTGGATGAACTGTCGCAACAGATCCGGCATGAACCAAAGCGGTACCAGGGCACCCGTAGCGAAACCGCCAACGAGGTTGTAGACCATCATGAAGCCGGTCATTTCCAGGGTCCAGAAGGCAACGAGACCGATGATCATCGCGAGCTCCACCGCGATCAACCAGGCAATGAGGAAGCTCACCAGATACCCCACTCCGGCTTGCCAGTTGGCGGGACCGGAGAGTTCGCCTAGTATCGCCGCCACTGGCAGGGCCGCGATCAGCATCGGCAGCATGCCGAGCAGATCTCCGGCGGCACCGGCAACCAGCTGGCTCGGGTAGCTGACCGGTCTCGTGAGATCGAAGCCGATCTGCCCTTCGCGCACCCGGGCGACGATATCCTGGCCGATTTCCGGCCGCAGATACCACGCCTGCAGATTCGCGATGGAGAGGTACACCAGCATCGTTTTCAGCGGGATACCATCGACTTCTTCGCGGCCGGCATAGGCGCTACTCCACACCACGGTGAGGAGGTAGATCGTGACCGCCGCCAGCAGGATTCCCATGATCACGCTAAAGCGATACATGAACTGAAAGCGAATATTGGCGCGAATTAGCTCTTTCCAGGCAGGAAGATTGGCGGTGAACGTCATCGCCGCACTTCCCCACTCTGCACGATCTCCCGCACCACATTCTCGAGTGCGGGTTCGACGATGGAGATGTCCGTCACGGCAAAGCGATCGATGACAGCTGCGATCAGATCCGCGACAGCAATCGCGGCAGGATCGAACTGGATTACCAGCCGCGACTCCTGCTGATCAACATGCATCACACCGGCGATATCATCCAGCGATCCGGTTTTGCCATCCGGCGCCAGCGTAATGTGCAGATCCCGATACGGTGCGTAGCGATGCTTGAGTTCGGCGACGGGTCCATCAAACAGCACCCGCCCCTTATCAATGAAGATGATGCGTTTGGTGAGGCGCTCCACATCGGCGAGATCGTGGGTAGTGAGCATGATGGTGGTGCCGGATTCGCGATTCACCTGTTCGATGAAACTTCGCATGCGCTCCTTGGCCACCACATCGAGCCCGATGGTCGGTTCATCCAAATAGAGGATTTTGGGCTCGTAGAGCATGGCCGCGGTGAGATCACCACGCATGCGCTGGCCCAGGCTGAGCTGACGCACAGGAGTATCGAGAAAAGGTTGGAGATCGAGTAGTTCGTTGAGCCTGGCGAGATTGCGCTCGTATTTGTCCGTATCCATGCGATACAGCTTGCCGATGATGCGGAGCGAATCGATGAGCGGCAGATCCCACCAGAGCTGGGTTCGTTGGCCAAACACCACACCGATATTGAGCGCGTTTTCCTCCCGATTCTGCCATGGCACCAAACCGTTCACCCGCAGTTCACCAGAAGTCGGCATCAGGATTCCGCTCAGCATCTTGATGGTGGTGCTTTTGCCGGCACCATTGGCACCGAGGTAGCCCACCACCTCGCCGGCATCGATAGAGAACGAAACATCCTCCACGGCGCGCACGATATCCGCCTCGCGGGAAAAGAAGGTTCGGATACCGCCAAACGGACCGTGCACCTGCTTTGGCCGGCTGAACTCTCGTGCTATGTTCGAAACCTCAATGATCGGTGCCATGCTTGTCCTCTCCATCTGAGGCATTACACCACAGGTTTAACCGAATGGCGTACAATGTGCCGCTAACCGAAATCCAAACCGTGCGGGAGTCAGCACCATGCCAGAGTTCGATCCGTTTTCTCCGAACGCCGACAGATCCATCCCGGTGAACACCCCAACCCCAGTTGAAGGGCAGGTCGTGCTGGTGCCATACGATCCGCAATGGCCTGCGATGTTCGCATCCGAAGCCGGAATTATTCATCAGGCACTCGGTAAGCGAGCCCTGCTGGTAGAACACATGGGTTCCACCGCCGTGCCGGGACTCATCGCCAAGCCGTGCATCGATATCCTGCTGGCCGTCGCCGATTCGGCCGATGAAGATGCCTACCTTCCCGAGCTCGATGCGGCCGGATTCGTATTGCGGATTCGGCAACCAGATTGGAACGAGCATCGGGTGTTCAAGAGCGAACGCATCAATGTGAATCTGCATGTCTGGTCGATCGATTCTCCAGAGGTGGATCGGCATCTCAGGTTCCGGGATTGGTTGCGAACCCATCCGGAAGATCGCGATCTGTACGCTGCCGCCAAACGCCAGATTGCGGCCGGGCACCATTCCACAATGCCCGAATACGCGGAGGCAAAGAACGACATGGTGCGCGAGATACAGTCGCGAATCGACCAACATTTCGACACATCCTCTTAACGCAAGGCGAGAATTCGTGGGGTAGCATTGGCGGAGAAGAACTCGTTGACCGAAAGGATCCTCATGTTTTCCCGCTCAAATCTCATGATTCCCAGATTCCTGGTGTTCATGTTGACGCTCGGAATGGTGGCCTCGCCGATCGCCACTGCCGTGGCGCAGACTCCTGATGCTTCACCAGTCGCTTCGCCGGTGGCGTTCACCGACCCTGTATTCGAAGAATCCGAGTGCATGTACTACTTGCCTCATGGCCTCACAGAGGAAGACGTGGTGTGTGGTTGGGTCACAGCGCCCATGTATCCGGATCAGGATCGACCAGAGACCGTGACACTGCCGATCATTCGCATTCTTGCTCACACCGATACACCGGCCGCCGAGCCACTGATGATTCTGCTGGGTGGCCCCGGCCAGAACATGAGCGCCGTGCTGCCGCTATTCGGTGACGATGTACCCGAAGTCTCCTGGAACTACATGCTGGAGCGTCAGGATGTGATCCTGTTTGATCAGCGCGGTATGGGCTTCTCCACTCCGTCACTGGCATGCCCGTTCGAGCAGATTGGGGCTGATCCAGCGGAAAACACCAACCTCGGCTTTGCCCTGATTCAGTGCGGCGGTGAACTGAAAAATGCCGGAGTTGATCCGGTGGCCTTCACCACCGAATACAATGCTGCCGATATCGAATCCATCCGCGTGGCCATGGGATACGACCAGGTCGATCTCTACGGCATCAGCTACGGATCCAAGCTGGCCCTGAGCGCCATCCGCGACTATCCGGATTCAATTCGTTCCACCATCATCGCCTCGCCATTGCCCTTGGAAGTGAATCCGTTTGCGGGTCAAACCATCGGTTTCGACCAGGCTCTCAAGGAAGTTTGGGACGCATGTGCAGCCGATGCCGAGTGTGCAGCCGCCAATCCTGATCCCGCGGGTGACCTCACCAAGGCTCTGGAACTACTGAAAAAAGAACCGATACAACTGGAAATCACCGATCCGGTATCCGGCCAATCCATGACGCTCCCAATCGATAACATCCAGTTCATGCAAATCGTTTACCTGGGTGTGTTTGTTGGTCCGCTCGTGCCGATTGTGCCGTACCTGGTGACCTCGGTCGCTCAAGGCGATGACTCCGTCCTGCAGATGGTGGGTCCGTATCTCGCTGCCGGTGGTGGCCTGAGTATGGGTGCAACCTTCACCTACTTCTGCCAGGATGAAGTGCCGTTCAGCCAGAAATCCGCAACAGATGCGGAGCTTGCAGACGCCGGTCTCGCTCCGTACATGACCGATGGCAGCTGGATAAGTCTGGGCGATCAGGCCTACTCTCTCTGCCGCATGTGGCTCTTCCCACCGGCCGATGAGATTGAAGCTGAGGCCGTGGTGAGCGACGAACCGATTCTGATTCTCACCGGTCGGTTCGATCCCATCACTCCTCCGAGTTACGGTGAACTGGTGCTGGGCAACTTCCCGAATGGACAACTGGTGATGTTCGAAAATCAGGGTCACGATCCGGCATCGGCCCCGGCGGCCTGCTCTGGTCCGATGATCATGGCCTTCCTGAATGATCCGACAGCGGAAATCGATGGTTCGTGTGCAGCCGAGCCGGTGGACTTCAGTGTCCCAGATCCCGGTGCAACTCCGGTTGCCTCTCCAGTGGCGGAGCCGATTGGTTAGTGCGCAAGCTGGGGAATATCGTACGGCTGCAAGTGCAGCTGGATTCGATAAAGAGTGGCAAGAAGCCAAACGAACGCTACACACCGGAGCCGAATCTCACCTCGGTTCCGGTGCTGCGGCTGAACAGCGATGGTGTGCATGGCGTATCTGCCACAGGCGATCTGCTGGCCGATGTGCACAACCGCACCCATCCGCACAGCAAGTTCCGGGGCGATAACGGGGTGTCGGTGTTGTTCACTGGTCACTATGCTTCCATGCGGAACAGGTTTGGTGAGCATGTGACCGATGGGATCGCTGGCGAGACGATTCTGGTGGAGCACGATGGCACAGTGACCATCGACGATATCAGCGCCGGAATCGTCATTCGTGGAGGCAACCGCGAGATCACGATTGGTCCGTGGGA
>JAFAEA010000400.1 GCA_023424355.1 Chloroflexota bacterium
AAGTTGAAGTGAAAGCGGAATTGTCCAACCGTTTCAAAACCAAGGAAGAAGCACAGGCTTTCCTTGAAACTTGTAAGGATGCGCAGTTCTCTATTGAAGATATAACAACCCGCCCTGTGAAGAAATCGCCGGCGGCACCGTTTACTACTTCTACGTTGCAGCAGGAAGCTGCCCGTAAGTTGGGATTTACAGTAGCGCAGACCATGATGGTGGCACAGCGTCTGTATGAAAACGGACAAATTACCTATATGCGTACGGATTCGGTGAACCTTTCGGATCTGGCTTTGAATACCAGCAAGCAGACTATCTTGTCCCTGATGGGAGAAAGATACGTCAAAGTCCGTAAGTTTGCCACCAAGACTAAAGGAGCACAGGAAGCGCATGAGGCTATCCGTCCTACCTATATGGAGAATGAAACGGTGAACGGAACCGGTCAGGAGCAGAAATTGTATGAACTGATCTGGAAACGTACCATCGCTTCACAGATGGCAGATGCGGAGCTGGAGAAAACAACGGCTACTATTGTAATCAGCAACAGTAGCGAGAAATTTATCGCTACCGGCGAGGTGATTACTTTTGACGGTTTCCTGCGTGTATACAAGGAATCATACGATGATGACAATGAGCAGGAAGACGAGGGCCGTCTGTTGCCGCCTCTGAGCAAAGGGGAAAAACTGATAAGAAAAGAAATCCTGGCGACTCAGCGCTTTACCCAATGTCCGCCCCGTTATACGGAAGCCAGCCTGGTACGCAAACTGGAAGAGTTGGGCATCGGTCGTCCATCTACATATGCACCTACCATTTCTACTGTGCAGCAACGCGGTTATGTAGAAAAAGGAAACAGTGAAGGTGTGAAACGCCCGTATGATATCTTGAAACTGAAAGGCGGCAAGATTACGGAAACTACCAAGACAGAGATGACGGGAAATGAAAAGGCCAAGTTGTTGCCTACTGATACCGGTATCGTGGTAAACGATTTCCTGATGGAATACTTTCCTGAAATCATGGACTTTAACTTTACAGCGAATGTGGAGAAAGAGTTCGATGAAGTGGCGGAAGGAGAAAAGGAATGGACTGGCATGATGGACAGTTTCTATAAAGGCTTCCATCCGTTGGTAGATAAGACCATTCACTCTAAGACTGAGCATAAGGTGGGTGAAAGGGTATTGGGAACAGATCCTGTAAGCGGTAAGCCGGTATCGGTTAAGATCGGTCGTTTCGGTCCGGTTATTCAGATTGGTACTGCCGATGATGAGGAAAAACCGCGTTTTGCGCAGTTGACAAAGGGATTGTCGATGGAAACCATTACGTTGGAAGAAGCATTGGATGCGTTCAAGCTTCCCCGTACGTTGGGGGATTATGACGGCCATACGGTAACGGTAGGAGTAGGGCGTTTCGGACCATACGTGCGCTATGACAAACTGTTTGTTTCTATTCCTAAAGGAACGGATCCGATGGAGATTTCTTTGGATGAGGCGGTAGAGTTGATCAAGAATAAGATAGAAGCGCAGGAGAAGAAGTTTATTAAAGTATTCGATGCTGACCCTGATATGCAGGTCTTGAACGGACGTTACGGCCCATACATCAGTTATCAGAAAAAGAATTATAAGATTCCTGAGAATGTAGAACCGGCAGATTTAAGTCTGGAGGCTTGTTTTAAGGTGATTGAATTGCAGAAAAGCAAGGCGGAAACGCGTAAAACGAAAGCGGCTTCAAGAAACAGGGGAACCGTGAATATGGAAGAGGAGTCCGAAAAGCCCGAAGAATCCGCAAAAAGTAAGGCGGCTTCCAAGGTAAAGGGCACTGCAAAAGCAAAAAAATGACACGTATATTTTTAATAGGATATATGGGCGCGGGCAAAACGACTCTAGGTAAGGCGTTTGCCCGTGAAATGAGTCTGAATTTCATTGATTTGGACTGGTTTATCGAGGAACGTTTCCATAAAACCGTTCAACAGCTGTTCTTGGAACGCGGAGAAGACGGATTCCGGGAACTGGAACGGAAAATGTTGCACGAAGTGGCCGAGTTTGAAGATGTGGTTGTTTCGACCGGTGGAGGAACACCTTGTTTTTTTGATAACATGGAGTATATGAATGATTGCGGTGATACGGTGTTTCTGGATGTGGAACCTGCCGTATTGTTCCGCCGTCTGAGAGTGGCCAAGCAGCAACGTCCATTGTTAGCAAATAAAAGTGATGAGGAACTGATGGATTTTATCTGTGAGGCGTTACAGAAAAGACATCCGTTTTATTCAAAGGCGAAACATCTGTTTAAGGCTGATGAGCTGGAGGATAAAAGACAAATTCAAGCCTCTGTTGACAGCTTGAGAAAGAAATTGAATAAATAATTATATATAGTAAAATACACACTCTTTGTACAGAAGAAGAAATGAGAAAATGGCGTATTGAAGATTCGGAAGAACTCTACAACATAACAGGGTGGGGAACTTCGTACTTTGGTATCAATGACAAAGGTCATGTAGTGGTAACTCCTCGTAAGGACGGCGTTGAGGTCGATTTGAAAGAGTTGGTCGATGAGTTGCAATTGCGGGATGTGGCAGCTCCTATGCTGGTCCGTTTTCCGGATATTCTGGATAATCGTATTGAAAAAATCGCGAACTGCTTTAAGCAGGCATCTGATGAGTATGGGTATAAGGCCCAGAATTTTATCATTTATCCTATCAAGGTAAATCAGATGCGTCCTGTAGTGGAAGAAATCATCAGTCATGGAAAGAAATTCAATTTGGGACTGGAAGCCGGTTCCAAACCTGAACTTCATGCGGTGATAGCTGTGAATACAGATTCGGATTCATTGATTATCTGCAACGGATATAAGGACGAAAGTTATATCGAGCTGGCTCTGCTGGCACAGAAGATGGGGAAACGCATTTTCTTGGTAGTGGAGAAAATGAATGAATTACGCCTGATAGCCAAAATGGCAAAGCAGCTGAATGTGCGTCCTAACATAGGTATCCGCATTAAGCTGGCTTCTTCGGGAAGTGGTAAATGGGAAGATAGCGGAGGAGATGCCAGTAAGTTTGGCTTGACATCCAGTGAATTGCTGGAAGCGCTTGATTTTCTGGAAAAGAAAGACATGAAGGACTGTCTGAAACTGATTCATTTTCATATAGGCAGCCAGGTGACTAAAATACGCCGTATCAAGACAGCTCTGCGTGAGGCATCGCAATTCTATGTGCAGTTGCATGTGATGGGATTTAATGTGGAATTTGTGGATATCGGCGGCGGTTTGGGTGTGGATTACGACGGAACTCGTTCTGCCAATAGTGAAAGCAGTGTGAACTACTCTATTCAGGAGTATGTGAATGACTCTATCTCTACACTGGTGGATGCCAGTGACAAGAATGGAATTCCTCATCCGAATATTATTACCGAAAGCGGACGTTCACTGACCGCCCATCACTCCGTGCTGATTTTCGAGGTGCTGGAAACGGCGACTC
>JAFAEA010000044.1 GCA_023424355.1 Chloroflexota bacterium
CGGCGTACCAGTCTTCCATGTACGCAATCGGCACACTACTGGTGCAGTTATTGGTGTACATGTTCATATCCCAGTACATGTGGTTAATGTTCTGGTCGTTACCCTCGGCACTATCGAAGTAGATACCAGCGTCCACCTGTTCAAGTGAAACTGCCACGCCGATCTGTTCCCAGTTGGCTTTGACGATGGACTGCGTCTTCTGGCGAACCGGGTTCACGGATGTGGCGAACACGCCTTCAAGACGAACGCCATCCTTGGCGCGAACATCGCCATCCAACGCCCAGCCAGCTTCATCAAGAAGCGCATTGGCTGCGGCGGTGTCGAATGTCCAGGAGGTGTTCGGGCTGGCGAATGCTTCCAGACCGTTCAGCACATTGGCGGTGGCCGGCTGACCCGGACCGTACAACGTTGTGGCGATCAGTTCGCGATCGACCGACATATTGAGAGCTTCGCGAACGTCCGCATCACCAAGCCATGGGTGTGGCGTGTTCATCTCGGAACGCTGACCATCTACCTCCGTGTTTGGATCGCTGAAGTTGAAGTGGATGCGCTCAAGGCTGGTGCCAGCTTCAACGATCAACTGACCAGGACCCTGCTCGGCCATCATGCTCTCGAGCACGTCCGGTTCTACCTGCAGGTTCCAAGCGTAATCGTACTCACCGGTTTGCAACACACTGCGAGCCGCGGCCGGGGCATCGCCACCGCCCTTGAGATCGATGCTGGCAAATGCCGGCTTGTTTGGATCGCGGTAGTTCTCGTTGGCGATGTAGCGGGCGCTATCGTTTGGCGAGAAGCTCTCGAGCGCGAACGGACCAGTGCCGATTGGCGACAACTGGAACGCATCCGATTTCTCACTATCGGTCGGATCATCCGCCCAGTAATGTGCCGGGTAGATGTGGCCATTGTTGCCACCGGTGAATGGATCGAACCAGGCAGCAGATGGCTGCTTGAAGGTCACCTGCACGGTGAGATCATCGGTAGCCTCGATATTCTCAATGGTTTCCCAAAGACCTGTGGTGACCGCGTTGTTATTCGTATCGGTGATCCACTTCCAGGTGAACACCACATCGTTGGCGGTGAATGGCTCGCCATCGCTCCAAAGCACACCCTCGAGGAGGCTGAAGGTACAAGTGGAGAGATCTTCGGCCAGCATTCCGTTTTCAACGGATGGAACCTCGGTTACCAGGTTTGCCACCAGCGAACCATCGGCGGCATAGCGCAACAGTGGTTCGTTGATCATATCGGCAGCCATGAAATCCTTGGTGCCGGTGGCGCGGTGTGCCATAAGGTGGGTGGGAGCCTGCCACTGCAGGATCTTGAGCTCGCCATCCTGACCGCGGGTTTTGCCTTCCATACCATTGGTCGGAATTCCGCCGCCAGCTACTGGTGAAGCTTCGGGGGTGGCATCTTGCTTTGCATAGAACGCGAAGCCGTTGCGAGAAGCGCCAGCGGCAGCCGAGTTCGCCAGGAAGAGCGATACCGGTGTTGCTACGCCAAGAGCTGTGGCTCCTTTCAGGAATCCACGGCGATCGATTTCACCCTGCTTCAGTTGCCCAAACAGAGTGGCAAGTTTTCCTTGCTCAGCCATTGAAGAACCTCCTGCTATCAAAATCTGCCCGTCGCCGAAAATCTGCGATGGCGGTAGCCCGACCTGACGGTTGCCAACAATCGCGCCGTGGGGTGAACCCCACAGAAGTTGCGCGACCATAACGACATTGGCATGACCCGGAGCCCTTGCTCCTCAAGTTGTAACTACTTGTCGCATTGTGATTGACTACGCGTGAAATTTCAAATGCAGCGCGCGATCTGGGCTAATAAACACGCTTGTCATAGTTCATGCGTGGAAAATATCGATCGCTAAAGTTGTGATGATCGCCCAATATCTGTCTCCGAGTGCTCCAGTGCGATCTTGTCTCCCCACGAATTTGCGTGGAACGTGGTTGAGTTTCTGCGGCGGTATACTCCATTCGACGATCCGAATTCTCGCCGCCGTGAGGTGCTCATGCTCGCTTCGATTCTCTTTGTGCTCGCTTTGGTATCCACGCCGGTAGTCTCGCCAGTGGCGATCTCCAGCGTGCCCGATTGGACTCTCTCAACATCGGCCTCAGGTACGGGTGAGCTCGTGCTAGATGGCGATGTTGTTTATGTTTCCACGAACGACGGGCAGATACGTGCACTTAATGTGGGGACCGGTGAGATTATTTGGCAAACCGTTCTCACCGAAACTGCATCTGCAACGCTCACGGTGATGGAAGATTGGCTTCTGGTACCGGGAGATCACGGCACCTTGTACTTCCTGGATCTGGAGACAGGCGATACCGAGATTGCCGAGACGATCAGCGCAGATTCGCTGAACCAGCCACTGGTAACCGAGAACAGCATCATCGTTGCGGATCGGAGCGGTACCGTGGTGTTTCTCGACAGACATGATTACGCGGTCACCAATACGGCAGTTTTGCCTGGCACGCTGACGCTACCCGGCGAGCTCGTTGGCGATACGGTGATCTTCTTTACGCAGGACGGCACAGCCACCAGCCTCGATCTCGAAGCCGGAGGCATTGCCTGGCAAGCGGTACTGAGCTACCCGGCAAATGATGTGATTCAGGTAGAGAACGACGGGCTGATCATTGCCGGCCAGGGAACCGTTATGAGTCGGCTCAACACGCAGACTGGGGCTCTCGAATGGGAACTCATTGTGAGCGATTCCGATGCCATCGATCTCGCGTTGGCAGATGGCGATGTGATTCTCACGACCGCAGCTGGTGCGGCTTTCTCCATGGATCCTGAAACCGGTGAGGTTAAGTGGCAACAGGTACTGGCGTCGTCCACACTATTGGCATCGGACACCTGCGACGATCTGTGTATCCTTCTTGGCACCGATGGCACAATTGGCGTTCTTGATACTACGACCGGAGAAGTCGAAACACCGTTGGTGATCAGCGCCCCCATCGGGAGAGCGCACATTCAGCAGGGGGAGATTTTGGTGGGAGTTACCGGCGGTGGCGACGTGATGAAATGGGATCTGGCGGGTCAGTAACCCGACCCGCCAGCAGATTTACTCGCCGAGTGCTGCGACCAGTTGATCGCGATTGAACTGCATCAGTCCAATGTAGCTATCGACTTCCTCAGCAAAGCTATCGGTGAGCAGCGTTGCGATTTCCACATCGCCTTCGGCTTCGAGAAGATCGAGTACCGACGTGTTGAATTGGGGTTCTGCGAACACCACATTCACATCGTTCTCTTCCACTACCTTCAACAGATCCACCATTTCATTGGCGGAGACTTCCGAATCCGGGTTCTCCAGCACGATGCCGATGATCTCGAAGTGGTAGCGAGCGGCGAAGTATCGCCATGCATCGTGGAAAACCAGGAGCTTTCGACGCTCTTCGGGAATCGCGCCGAACGATTCCTCCAGTTCGGCATGGAGCGCTTCCAGCTCGGCGAAGTACGCCTCAGCATTCGCGACGAAGGTATCCGCGTTGGCCTCATCGATCTCGCCAAGGAATTCAGCGATGGCCGGCACGGCCTGCACAATTGTCAGCGGATCCAACCAGATATGAGGATCGCCTCCGCGGAGATCGTGCACGTGATCGCCATGATCAATCACTTCATCGATCACGATGAGTTCCACGTGTTCCGTGACCTGGAACTCCGGAATGTTGCTATCGCGCACGGTTCGGCGCCAGCCACCGGTTTCCACAAAGGGCTCAAGTTCGGCACCATTGAAGATGAATCCGTTCGATTCGGTTAGCCGCACCATATCCTCTGGAGTTGCTTCCCATGTATGCGGATCGGCACTGGCCGGCATGATCGAGAAGACCTCGGCCGCATCGCCTGCGATGTTGGCGACGATATCTTGCAGAATCGGCATGCTGGTGGCGATGGTGAGTGATTCCTGGGCTGCCCCCTTGTTCAGGGCAAACGCCAGAGATGTGCCGGCTACGCCGGTGAGAAAATTGCGTCGGCTTAGGTTGAAACTCATGTTCTATCGTCCAATCGTATCGGTAAATGGAACGGCACCGCCGAACACCGCCAGTGTACCGCCTCCGGTAAGCGCAGATGTGTGCTCCAGGGATTCCATAATCTCACCAGTGGCCGGATCGATGATTTCAATGATGCTATCACCGCCGCGAGTCACGAACGCCATACCGGCATTCGGCAGAATGGCCGATGCGCGGTAGGCACCGAGCTCATAGAATGCATCGCCAGGTTGTGCTCCACCAGTCATCGCGGGCAGATCGGTGGTGGCGATCGCTGTGCCAAAGGCTTCGCTCTCCGGATCGATATCGATGGAGATCAGGTGATCCTTCTCGGCTCCGATGATCGTGAACACTGCCATCGAATTGGCCAGGCTGTAGCGGAATGTGTAGCCATCCGGAAGTTCCGTGATCTGTGCCTCTCCGGAGGCGATATCGTAGATCACCACGCGATTCTTCCATGTATTCCATTCGCCCTCCGGCGCACTGCGGTCCGATGTGTAGGTGAGCAGGTGGCTGCCATCGTTGATGAGACGGCAGAAGTAGCCGCGGCTTGCTGGTTCGGCATCTGGCCAGGCGAAGTTCTTGCCGAACGAGAGCTCTGGCTCCTCCCAGTACGCGATATCCACGCCATCATCGGTGAGCATGAAGAGCTCGCCGGTTTCTGGATTAATCGCTTCGCCGTGGCCAAATGTTCCGATATCAACATAGGAGAGCATCTCGACGTTGCCGGCTTTGAGTTCGGCGAGGTCGTATGCCTCCAGTCGATTCAGGTTGCTGTTGCGATGAAAGAAATGATCGTGGGTCAGCATGAGACCGATCTCGGCGGCGTCCGGGAGCACAAGCGAGGTGACCTCCCAGGTCTCGAGATCGACGAGGTGGAGCTGATGCTCATCTTCGCTGCTGGTGCCGACCGCGCAGTAGTGCGCATGATCGCTTTCGACTGCGATGTGCGCCACGGTTCCAGGAACCGAAGCTTCATGCACATGGAGGTGATCGCCATGAACTTCAATGTGGAGGAGTCTCTGCCCTTCGTCGTCCACCAGGAGCAACGAACCATCAGCAAGGGGAATGGTGCCGGCATGGCTATTGACCACCACACCTTCCATCACCTCAATCACACTGTGATCCAGGGCGTTGTAGATGGTCACGGTTTTCGCTTCCGAATCGCCCACGAGGAGCCAGGCATCGGTACCGGCTTCATGATCGTGATCCTCGTGATCATGATCGTCGTGATCGTGGGGTTCCGGAGTTGCCTCGGATGCGTGAATGATGTTGGCGCTGGCAAACGTGGCACCAGATGCCGCCATTGAGGCGAGAAAGGTGCGGCGATTGGTGTTCAGGGTCATGGTTTCTCCTCCCGGGGAGTACGAAAAACTCGAACAGTAATGAGACGGTGTATCATTACAGCACCGGGAGTGTATCAGATAGTGATACTTAGTATCAATAGATATGGATCAGTCTTCGATCCATTTCAGGATTTCGGCCGATTTTGCGGCGCGCTCCTCACGTGTTTCGATACCCATCGTGCGGAGCATTTCGCTGAATGCGGGTAGGTAGGCTGAGGAATCGACTCCGGCATCGGTCCGGACAACGAGGCATCGCGCCGACGTTGCGATGATCCAGTACAACGCTTCGCGGTGGAATCCTTCATCGATCAGGCGTTGGGAGCCATCGATTGCAATGTCCCTCGCCAACAGATCAGTCGCCCAAAACCGACTCGAATTTCTCGCTTCCGCCTGGGTGGCATCCAGGAGAATCGCGGTCTCATCCAGCCACTTCTGCGCTTGAGACCGCGAGATATCAGCAAATCCGTAAAGACGTAGAAGATGCTCGTACTCGCCGGAATCCATCACTCGCTTTGCGGCGAGCAATCGTTTTCGTACGGTGAGTGGCGCACCCGCCCGTATGAGCGGGATGTGCGTAGCAAGGGTGGCAGGGAACAGCCAGTTCATCACCAGTTCTGGTGCCGGCAAGTCCCGATTGTCTACCGCAATGCCACGAATGCGACCGCGCATATCGTCCAATCGCTTTTCGATTGCATCGGGATCCATAAATGTGGAGGCAATTCGCTGCTGGAGCGAAGTGAGGTTGCCGGTGTTATCGGTCACAATGTGGCCGAAGCGAATCAGGCTCGCGATCACCGCATGCTGTTCGGCATTCTCCAATTGGCTCCACGGCAGCCAACTGACATCGAGGAGCACGCCATCCACGGTGATCTTCCCGATCTTTCCATCAGGCGGATCGCCATCAATCACAAGGTAGCAATCGACATCGGAAGCTGCATCATACGGAGATTTGGGGTCGGCATAGGCTACCGAACCTCCGATAAATGCAGCCGAGAAGTCGAGTTCGGCGTTGTTTATCCAGTTGGAGGCGATTTCGATAGAATCGCCATTGGTGAGGGAAATGTTCATGCATTCAGCATACTGCTATTTCGGTGCGAGTATGCTTAGTTCAACAGATAGGGCCACAGCGGAGGCTACCAGGGAAGCATGTTCGAGAAACTTATTGATTTTGTATTGGGAAATATCGGTCTGGTGGTCTTTGCGATCTTCATTATCTCGGGCTTTCTGGGCCGGGGGAACAAGGCGAAACCACATCCGGCACATCAAAAGCAGTCAACTTCAACGGAAGAAGCACGTGACGAGCGACCACTGGCTGAGCGCCTGGCGGAGCATTTTGGTGTAGAGATTCCGGAGGAGTACAAGCAGGCTCAGGCCGAGAAGCAGCAGGCTGCACCGAAGCCGAACTTCGCTTCGGAAGGTCGGCGATCAACCTCCACGCGCAATGTACAGCAACAGTATCCGGACCTGTTCGGCGGTCCGGGAATGTTCGATTCCTCGCGAGGTGGTGGGGAAGAGCGTACCAAATTCGGGTTTGACGAAACCGAGTGGGGGAGCACCTTCGAGAAATCCGAGGAGCAGTGGGGCAACACCTTCCCGGAGAAGAAGAGCTCCGAACCACGGATCGAGTGGCCGAGTTAGTTGCCTGCCACTTCGCTCGCAGCCCGTTTGCCGATCTGCCGCTGAAGCAGTTTCTG
This sequence comes from Chloroflexota bacterium, assembly GCA_023424355.1. GTDB lineage: Bacteria > Chloroflexota > Chloroflexia > Thermomicrobiales > UBA6265 > UBA6265. The sequence continues at coordinate 7,021 of JAFAEA010000044.1, forward strand.
GCGGCGGATGCGCTGGCGCCGTCGCTGCCATGTGGCATTGATGTACGCTCCGAAAAGAATGGTGTGCGCCAGGAAATAGAGGGCCACCACGATCAGCGAGATAAGACCGAGTAGCGGTCCGTATCGATTCACACCACCAACAATCCCGATGTAAATCGGAAACGCCTGCACCATGATCGAAAACAGAACGGCGGAAACGAGTGTTCCCGGAAATACATCCGGCGCTTTTTGGCGTGCATTCGGCACAATGCGATAGATAACGAAGAAGAACGCGAATGCGGAGAGAAACGCGGTGGCGTAGGCCATAATGCGCGAGAATCTGCTGTTCAGGAAAATCTTGTCTAACACCTCTGGCAGGTCCAGAACCAACAGGAAGGTGGGGATAACGGAGAGGATCACCGATAGCAGGAAGAAGAGCAGAAACAGCATGATAACGGTAAAACCGCGCTGCTTCTCGGTAATGAACGTCGCATTGCGCACGTTGTAGATGCGATTCATGCCACGCGCCATGGAGCTGATAAGTCCGGTGCCTGCCCATGAAAAGGTGATAAACGATGCGAGCGTGAGGATTCCGGAGTTCTGCCGGCTATCCACGGCGGATCTGAAAGCATCGATAGCGCCGGACCCCTCAGGAAATACCGTGCGAATCATGCGCTCGGCCTGCTCCATCACATTGCCACTTTGCAGGAACAAACCCGCGACACCAACCAGCAAGAAGAAGATGGGTACCATTGCGATCAGCGAGTGATAGGCGATGGCGGCCGCCAGATCACCGGCGTTGTTGCGACTAAAGCCTTGAATCATCCATCGCGGAAATCGCAGGATCCGGGTCCAGCCCGCGCGGTTGGTACGTCGCCACAACAGCGGGAGCGATTTCGCGATCGCTTCGCTTTCGTGGGAGATGTTGTATTCGCCTTTCACGCGCGCATGAGACGCGCTATTCAGCAGAATCATTCGGGATCTTCCTGTCGATTTCTACCAAACAACCCACGAACGCGTTTCCAGACGGATTTCTTCGGTTTCTCCTGCTCCACCTGCACACTCTCGGGCTCTTCCACAACCTTCATCTCAAGCAGTGGCCCCATAAGGCTCCAGGTTTCGGAGATGAGACCATCCCGGAAGGCGAAAGTTTCGATACCATCGGCGATCATGCGCGTGCCGGTTGCGGGAATCCCCTGGAAATCACCAACCATGGTGCCGGTGAGCGATACACGGACCATGACCTTTTCATGATCGGCAATCATCTCGCGCGGAACCACTTCGCCATCCGGGAAGGCGTGGCGGAAGCTGGCGATGGTTTGCTTGATGCCATCCAGACCGGTGGCCTGGTCAGGCAGCGCCGCGTGATCCACCACACCATCGGCCACAATCGTATCCAGATGCCCCACCACACCGCTGCTGAAGCTGTGATAGAGCTCGGCGATGATGGTTTTGCGCGTTTCGGTATCTCGAGAAATGAAGAGATCGGCGCTGATCCACGCCGCCAAAATAGCGATGGACACCGAGACGCCGAGCTTGGCGAGGTTATCGCGGAACACAGTATCGGCGCGCCTTACCACCTCGGCTTCGGGAATCTGCACAAGTACATAGCCGGGCATGCCGCTCGGTTGCTCGGCGGTGAAGCGGATTTCCGTGGAAGCGTTGATATACCTGCCATCTGCATCGGGCTCTGGCGCGACATCTTCGGCTGGCTCGGCTTCAACTTCCAAAATCGCATCGATGGCTGGAGTTCCTACAAGTGAAGCACCTGGTCTCAGCGATTCCTGGGGAGGCTCCTGCAACAGCAATCGGCCATCGTTCGTAACGATAGAAATCACCGAACCCTGTGGCATGGATGTACGCGAGAGCGCTGTTGATTGCTCGGCCAGATCGAGAGTAGCTACGATCGCACGGTTCACGGTGCCGTCCTCGTTCACCACCGGTGCGGCAAAACTGATGATGCTGCGGCCGTTGAGCGGGTTGATGCGGTACTCGCCAACCGTGAATACCTTTTGGCGAATGGCGTATTCGATGAACGCCTGATCCTCATTCTGCCCAAGTGGATTTGAAACCGAACTGCGGCAGTGCACCGATCCATCCAGACCAATAACGCGCAGATCCACATACATGGGGTTTTCGCCGGAAAGTACCAGACTTTGGAAGAAGGAAGTACAGGCGCTGTTGTTATCGCTTCGCACTTCCGGGAGGCGGCTCAGCAGGCCAAGCTCTCGTTCGACCCGATCGATTTCCCGAGCCTGCTCGCTGGCGGTGAGATTCGCGATGCGTGTGGCCTCTTGTTCGGCGTTGCTCATGGCATCGTTACGGGCCTGAGAAGCGGTGAGGAAGAGGAGTGCAATAGTGGGTAGCGATGCCAGCAACACGATGCCGATGAGGCGGAATCGCAGGCTCCGTGCGAGGGACGTGTTTACGAACCAACTCACCAGAGATTTGATTCGTCTCACGTTCCCACCTCCTCGAATAC
>JAFAEA010000080.1 GCA_023424355.1 Chloroflexota bacterium
CGGTGCGAATGGCGTTCAGAAGGTCCGTATGCGCACTGGATTTGCGCACGTAGCCAAGACCGCCTGCCTGCAGCACTGGCAGCAGGTATCGCTCCTCGGCGTGAACGGTAAGCACCAGTACCTTGGCGGCATTATTGAGCGATGTGAGTTCTTTCACAACTTCCATACCACCACCGGGCATGGAAAGATCGGTCACTACAACGTTGGGACGAAGCTCACTCACAGCGCTAATCGCGCCAGGACCATCCTCGGCCTCGCCCACCACTGATATATCTGGCTGGCTTTCGAGCAGCGCGCGCAAACCTGCTCGAACCACGCCGTGATCATCGGCAAGAACTACACGAATTACACCCTGATCCATGAGACCTCCCCATACCGCAGTACATTGTTGCCATAGAAATTAGATGGCTGCTGTTACATCTTCAGCAGGAATCCAGGCTCGTACGCTTGTGCCCGGATTGCGGTTGCCATTCACTTCCAGAATACCACCGACGAGGTCCACCCGTTCCCGCATGCCAAATACACCGAGCCCCAGGCCACGGCCATCACTCGGATTTGCCTTTTTGGTATCAAATCCCCGACCGTTATCCTCAACAATGAGTTCGACGCCTTCCTCCCAATGGCCAATTTTCACCGAAGCTTTGGTGGCATTGGCGTGTTTCCACATATTGGTGAGTGCTTCCTGCGCCACCCGGTAGAGTACGAGCTCTACCGCGGGATCAAGCCGGGTGCGGATACCTTCATACTCGTAATCGACATCAACATTGCTTCGTTCGGCCATCCTTTGGCAAAGAGCTTCGGTGGCCTCCCGTAGGCCCAGATCGTCCAGACTCGGTGGCCGGAGCTCGTGCCCGAGCCGGCGCACCGCTTCCATCGATTCGGCGAACATGGTCTCCAACTGTTCAGCGATCTCACGAGTTTCTGGATTATCGGAATTCTTCATCGCACTTACGCGAAGCAGTTGGGCGAACAGCACCTGACTCGTATCATCATGAAGCTCCCGTGCGATGCGTTTGCGCTCATCTTCCTGCGCCGCAATTACTCGGTTGGCGAGGTCCTTGATACGGTCACCATCACTCTCCACCCGATCCAACGCGCCATTGAACGAAACCACGATCTGCTCTAAATCTGGATCGCGCAACGGATCGACACCTGTGCGGGCCGAGAGATCACCGTTCTTGACCCTTTCGGCGGTATCGACAATGTCATCCAGCGGGCGTAGTGCCCTGTCCACTACGAACCAGTTGACCAGAATGCTGACCACGCCACCACTGATGGCGAAGAGCGCCATGACTCCAACCATTTGCCAGCCATCGTGACGACTCAACAGATTGGCCGTTATGAGCGTGCCAAAGATGGCACCGATCACCACGATAGTGGCATTGGCGACCAACACCTTGAATCGCAACGGCATTCTACGAAGCTGCTCTTGCATTCGTTCTCCCTCGACCATCGCACCCCGTGTGCTGCATATATTTTGGTACACTCGAGGCCATCTTTGTATGTGCTTTATGAGAAGGAGGGCACTTAAATGGCCGCAAACAGTTCATTTGATATTGTCTCGAAGTTTGATCGTCAGGAACTTAAGAACGCAGTCGATCAGGCTGAGCGAGAAATCCGCCAACGGTACGATCTGAAAGACACCAAGACCGAGCTGACGATGGACGATACCTCAATCACCATCAATACCGAGAGCGATTACTCACTTCAGGCAACGCGTGATGTGCTGGAATCCAAGATGATTAGTCGCAAGCTCAGCCTGAAGATTCTCGACTACCAGACAGAAGAAGACGCTTCCGGCGCGCGCAAGCGCCAGGAAGTGAAGCTGAAGGAAGGTATCGGCGACGATATCGCCAAGAAGATCAGCAAGGAAATCCGCGACAACTTCAAGAAGGTGAACGCGCAGATTCAGGGAGATGCGATCCGCGTGCAGGCCAAGAGCCGCGACGATCTGCAGGCGGTGATTACCCACCTGAAGTCCCAGGATTACCCGGTAGCGCTGCAGTTCACGAACTACCGCTAGTTTCCGGCAGAATCACCATCGGTTGTGCCTCGCCCAGTGGGCGGGGCACTGTCGTCTCCCAGTTTGATGTCGGGCAGAGCCTGCGCCACGCGTTCGAGGAGTGGGCTCTCCAACGGTGAGTTGAGCGGGAAGATGCGGATAGCATCCGGAGTCACCTCTGGCCATACGCGCTGGAACATGACCCACTGTTCGAGGCAGGAATTGATGGCACTCTCCAGCACAGGAACCAGTTGCTGCATTCCGCGTTCGACATCGGCCTTCACGTCACCAGTCTTCTCCACCCGGATGGGATCCAGGAAACGAACCTCGTGCCCGGAACCATTGCGACGGGTGAAGATGGGGATGATCGGCGCGCCGGTGTCGCGTGCAATTCGCACGGCTCCCGGTGGCAATGTTGTGCGCTGGCCGAAGAACTCTACCGGATGCCCGTTCTCGAAGAAATCTCGATCGGCAACAAGCACGGCGCATTCATTATTGCGAAGGGCACGAATAACGTGTCGGATTCCGGATGGTGTTGGTTCAACCAGCTTCGCACCGCGACGTGCGCGCAACCAGGTGACGCCATCAAACACAAAGCGTGAGGTGGTGCGGCCGGTGACGACGGTTAGTGGGAATCCGTGAGCCTGCACAGCTTGGCCGATGAAATCGAAACAGCCGACGTGCGCCGACACCAGAATGCAGCCTTTGCCTTCTTTCAGCACATCTTCCACCATGTCCCAGCTACCTGCTACAACCTGAGTGCGCTTGCGGAACCAGTTCCGCGAACGCCAGGCGAGCGTAAGCAGATCGGTGAAGTTGAGTGCGTTGGTGAGAAAAATGGCGCGGGTAATCTCCCGCACTTCGGCATCGTTCGCAGCGCGTCCGGTGGCGACCCGGATGTTCGATTCCACGTTCTGTCGGAAGCCCTGTGAAATGCGGTAGGAAAGCGAACCAAGCCGGAGAGCGATGTAATTGCGAATTGGCCCCGGCAAAAGCAGAATCAGCCACGAAAGCACGCGCGCGATGAAGATGGAGAGCTGGGTGCGGAACTCATCGCGATCTTCGCGGCTGAACGTTGGTTTGGATTTGGCAGCAGAATCCTTCCTGGCCACACATTACCTCATACAAGAATTACTCACGCCCAGAGAAACTTCCGGGCGGAGTTCTATGACACACGTGCCTTTTTGATCAGGCGGCTTCCTCGCGTTTGCGGGAATCGAGCTCTCGCACATAGGCAAGGCCATCAACCACTACAGGGATGCCACGAATCACGGTGAGAGCCACTGCCGACCAAACAAGCGCCCATCCCAGATATCGATACCAATCCTGCCCATAAAGGCTTCCGATAAATGTATCGGCGGTATCGTGATGTTCCCAGGCAACCAGTCCGCACAGGAACACAAACGCGAGCGCCTTGGCATAGCCAAAGAATGCGCGCATGAAGCGCCCAGCCGTGAGCCACTCCGTAAGTGGTGATCGCATCATGTTCTTCTCGCCGAAGGCGGTCATGCCATCCTGCATTGAGATGGAGCGCAGACCATCGACGATAAAGCCGCGACTGATCACCAGCAGCGGTACCCAAACCGGAATCAGATCCAGATCGGCAAAGATGATCCAGAGCACATTCTCGACGATGCGATCGCCTGCAATATCGAAGACGGCGCCGAAGGTCGAGGTTTCATTTCGCTTACGCGCGACCCAACCATCGACTCCATCCGCAGCGATGACGACCATAAGCAACAGCATGCACGCGGCAATAACCTGCACGTTGCCGTGATAGATGAGCCAAACCACCACGAACAGCAGAATCAAGCGGCCGATGGTGATCGCGTTAGCCACGGGTACTCACCTGGTCACTTCTCCTCATCTGTACCGCCTGATTGACGGCCGTTTGCCTTCATTTCCTGTTGTGGAGTGTAGCACGCGAAGGCACTTCTACTCTGGGATGATCATGGCAGGATCATCAGTACAAATGCCGATTGCTCCCCAATCGAACATCTGCCTGGCACGGTCTGGTTCGTTCACTGTCCACGGCCACCATGGAATGGATTGCTCAGCCAGGAACGATGCGATTTCGGCATCGACACCCTGTTGCCAAATTGCCAGAGCGCCGGCATTGAGTTCGTTGTACGTGGCGATGGCATCTTCGCTGGCACCCATGGTGAGTACCCAGAGATCGGCGTTGGTATCCTGACTGCGCACGTATCGAAGCACATCCCAATCGAACGAGCTCACCAGCCAGCGCAATCCACTCACCTTCTGAACATCCTCCAACACGGCTTTTCCAGCTGCATTGGCTTTGACCTCGATGTCTACTTGCATGGAATCACCAACGAGTTCGAGCACCTCCAGCAATGTCGGCACGTACTCCCCGTTCCCGGCATCCAGTTCACGCAGTTCAGCCACGGTGAAATCCGCGATGGCACCGGTTCCGTTCGTGGTGCGATCCAGGGTTTCGTCGTGGCACACAACGGCCACGCCATCCTTGCTCAGGTGGACATCGAGCTCGATGCCGTACACCCCGAGATCCTTGGCCCGCTGGAAGCCGATGAGGGTGTTCTCCGGCAGTTCGGCCGGTGCGCCACGGTGTCCATAGATGTTCCTGCTCATGTTGTCGTTCTCCCGTAGTCAAATAGTTGACACGAACTGTATCAAGGTGTATGCTTCCTGTGTGCACGAAAACTGGAGGGTTCGCAATGGCACAACGATTTTCAGAACCACTTTTTGTTATCAGTGTCGCGGCGCGCCTTGTAGAAATGCATCCGCAGACACTTCGCAAATACGAGCGTGAGGGCCTGATTGCGCCTTCACGCACATCCGGCAATCTACGCCTGTACTCTGATCAGGATATCGAACGTTTGCGCCAGGTGAAATACCTGGTGGAAGAACGCAGCATGAATCTGGCAGGTGTGCAAATGGCTCTCGATCTCACTCGCGAGCTTTTGCGACTGCGCGATCGGCTGGATACCGATGATCCTCAGACGCGGGTCATGCATCAGGAGCTAAGCAAAATGCTTGGTATGCTGGGGCATATCGACCAAAACGAGATCAGAAAGCAGACTCGCTAACGGATTGCCATCCCCGTCCTACTTTGACATCCATTTCAGGAGATGAGCATACATGGCACAAAACCAAAACTACACCGATAAAGCCCGTGAAGCGATCGTCAATGG
>JAFAEA010000095.1 GCA_023424355.1 Chloroflexota bacterium
AATAACCGATGCTGAGTCCGTTGGAGTGCGTCACGGCTCCACCCTGCGGCGCATACTCGCGGGTGAGCAGCTTGAACAGGGTGGATTTGCCGGCTCCATTCTCGCCAATGAGGGCGAGGCGATCGCCTGAATGGATGGTGAACGAGAGACCATCGAAGATCTGATTGCCACCGTATGCGTATGTAAGTTCTGCAGCCTGTATCAAAAGTGCCATCGTTGAGAAATTCCTTATTGCAACAAAAAACCCCTCCGACAAAGAAGTCGAAGGGAGATCGAGAAGTCCGATTGCGGTTGGAGAATCTTGTTCTACGCTCTCCAGGTCAATCGGGCGCACTGCTCCCATGTATGGGCGTGGAATGGCGAAATGGAGATTGTCGCTTTACGGAAGTACTGCATGTTTGCCCCGATTACTGAATGTTTCTGGGGCAATCCTACGGGCAACCGGGGCCATACGTCAATCATTGAAATCCCAAAGAAACCGGTACTCGAGGTGAGTACCGGCTCCAAAGGAGTTTGATGTGCGGGCGAGATTGCCCTCAAATCGTTAGTCGACTGGTGTCGCAGCTGGTGTACCCGCACCGTCCATCGGCGGGAAGATCACACCACAGGCCTCACGATCGCCACTTTCACCGGATGGATCTGTTTCCAGATCATCCTCACCGGCATGGATCACGATGGCACTACCATCATCATCCGCCAGAGAGTTCATCTCTTCCGGATCCATGGAGACCTTCTCGGCCAGAACCTCGTGTTCGAAGTTGCCATCGCCATCTACCTCGATGTTACCGAGGTCGCCACCGTGGCTCGGATCGGAGTTGATATCACCATGCATTTCGTCGGTCGGGTTGAAGTGACCACCGGCGCTATCGAACATGGCATCGGCATCGCAAATCCCGGTTTCATGGATGTGGACGCCGTACTTGCCTTCCTCAAGGCCACTGTTTTCGCCAGTGATCTTGAACCACACACCCTCTTCGCCATCTTCACCGACCCAGACATCGGCCTGAGCGATTTCTTCACCATCGGCGTTCACTACCGGCACGTCCTCAAGCGACGTGAGGCTGGCCACTGGTGTGGCACTGGCGTCGTTCGCCGGGGTTGCATCAGAGCTGCCCATATCCTGCGCGAGAGCGATGCCGCCAGAGAGCGCCATCGAAGAGGCCAACATTCCTGAGAGAAGTGTCTTGCGGATATTCATTGTTGATTACTTCCTTCCGCTATCGGCAGGATCAGTTCCCGCCTTCCAGACACGGGAAGCGTGGCAATCACTGTGCCACGGAACGGTATTTTCCGCGATCAAAACGATTTCTGACACATACCAACGAATGGCCAATTGCATAATATGGGTATTATGTTCGTTGCCAAGAATCACAAAACAAACAACACCCGGTCCAAATGGACCGGGTGTTGAATCGTTGCTTTACCTACGCGTGGAGACTAGTTCTCCGGGGTCGCGGCCGGGGTGCCTTCCGCATCATCCAACGGCGCGAAGATCACACCACAGGCCTCGCGGTCGCCACTCTCGCCACTCGGATCGGTGGAGAGATCATCAGCACCAGCATGAATCACGATGGCAGAGCCATCGGCGTCATTGAGCGAGTTCTCCTCACCCTCGTTGAGGGTGATCTTGTCTACGCTCACCCAGTGCTCGAAGGAGCTGTCTTCTTCAACCACGAGGTTTCCGAGATCGCCACCGTGGCTGGGATCGGCCATCAGATCGCCGTGCTCTTCATCGGTCGGATTGAAGTGACCACCTGCGGATTCGAAGTTGCCATCGGCATCGCACACACCGGTTTCATGGATGTGGATACCGTGCTCACCTGGCTCGAGAATCTCGCCAGAGGAGCTCTTCACTACCATGTGCACGCCTTCAGCATCCTCCCAGAGGGAGATGGTGCCGAGGAACTTGCCATCGGCGGTCTTGATGGCCTTCGGCTCAACGGTGACATAGCTCACCGGAGAGGCCTCTGGCGAGGCGTCCTGTGCGATGGCGCTTGCGCCAGTAAATGCTACGGATGCTGCAAACAGAGTGGAAAGAACAGTTTTACGAAGATTCACGAAATACCTCCAAAACAGATCTGAGGCGGCATGCACATACATGCGCCCAAGAGATAGTATCAAGACAAGTGCCACGGTCAAGGGATAACTGGAAGTTAAAGCTGCATTCGATGCGCGACTACGTGCCGATCATCGCCGGCGAGATCGTGCACAATCTCGACCGAATGCTCCGGAAGCGCCTTCTGCAGCAGATCTTTCACCGTGCCAGCTTGCGATGGATCGAGCTCGAACCCGACTCCGCCATTCGGAGTGAGGATTCGCGGCAGATCATCGATCACCTTCCGCACCAAATCGAGGCCGTCAGCACCGCCATCGAGGGCGAGTGATGGCTCATGCTCCAGGGCCGGATTCTCGGCCATCTGATCGGGTGTGAGATACGGCAGATTGGTCAGCAGAAGATCGACCGGCTGGACTAACGGGGCACCGAGGTATCCCTGACGAAAGTCCGTGCGATGCCGCACCGCCGGTGGCAGGAGCGTATCGGCGTTGCGACGCGCGATCTCGAGAGCTTCTTCGCTGACATCGGTGGCGGTCATGGTGCCTCGCCAATAGAGCGAGGTGTGAAACGCCAGCGAGATGGCGATCGCACCGGTGCCGGTTCCGATATCGGCAACACTGGCATCCCGATTGTGCGCCAGCCAACGTATTCCCCACTCCACCAGCGTTTCGGTATCGGGGCGAGGCACCAGCACATCAGGCGAAGTCTCGTACCGAAGTCCCATAAACTCGCGGTATCCAAGCAGATACGCCACCGGAATACCTGTGGATCGCTGCGAAATCAGCGGGAGGAAGGCTTCCAGCTGAGCATCGGATACCGGGTCCGGATCCATTAACAGAAGTGCGGTTTGGCTGAGCCCAAGTACGTGCGCCAGGAGTACACGAGCATCCAGCGCGGCGGATTCTATTCCGGCCGCCCGCAGTTTGGCTGCAGCTTCTGCCCTGATCTGTTGAACTGTTTGGGTCTGACGCATGATCTTCCTGAAGAGTTTCTATCGACGAGGCCGATCCTCGGCGACACCATTGCTGGCGTGCTCGTCGATGCAATTCTGCCACATTGCCACTTTCAAGTGGTGGTTTTCAGAAAATCCATTCCGCTTAAGCAAGGACTTACATTCGGGAAGCCGGTTTGATAGCATCGGATCACCAACCGCACAATGCTGTGCCAGATGAATTCGCTCCCGCACAGGAGGAACGACTATGTGTTCACCAGAAGTCATCGCGCGCGTTCGTTCGAGTATCCAGGGCAGTCCAAGGATCTCACGCCGTGGCGCCATGAAGGCGGCGGTCGCGGCCTCCGCAATGCCAGCATTCGCCGGCAACACCACGTTTGCACAGCAGTCCACACCGGAAGCGACTCCCGTTACCGGTATCCGCGCGGCCATCGTTGATCTCACACACTACATGGAGCCAACGAGCCCTGTGTGGCCAGGTAATGAGCCATTCGCCGCCGAACCGATGAAGACCTTCGAGACCGATGGTTTCTACCAGCAAAAAGTCTCATTCTGGGAGCATACCGCCACGCATGTCGATGCGCCGATCCACTTCATTGAGGATGGTATTGAGGCGGGCGCTATCGATATCGGCACCTTGTTTGCGCCGCTCGCCTTGATCGACATCTCGGCTCGTGCGGAAGAAGATCCAGATACGGCACTCACTGTCGACGATATCATCGAGTATGAATCCACCTTCGGGGAGCTGCCTGACGGGGCGCTGGTCGCCATGAACTCAGGTTGGTCGGCGAAGTGGGATACCCCAGAGGAGTTCGTGAATCTCGATGCCGATGGTGTCCAGCACTATCCGGGTTTTCATCCGGATGCAGCCGAGTTTCTGGTCACCGAACGCAATATCGTTGGTATCGCGGTGGATACGCTGAGTCAGGATCCCGGCAACTCCACCGATTTCGGCACGCACATCACCATTCTTGGTGCGGGCAAGTATGGCATCGAAGGTATGAACAACCTCAGCGCCATGGATCAGGCGGGGGCGACGGTTTTCGTCGGTGCGCCGAAATGGGCTGGAGCCTCTGGTGGCCCCAGCCGCATCATCGCTTTCAATCGCGCCCGGTAATTCGCGGATAGCAAAAGGCACCTGACAGGTCCGGGTCAGGTGCCTTTTTACTCAAGTACGTATCGAGATTAGGCTGCGTCGCCCATACCGGCTTCGCTGAGGCGATCAGCCTCGTCGGCGGCGCGGAGATCTTCGATCAACGGTTCGATCTGCCCACTCATCACACCCGGGATATTGCTGATGCTCTTGTTGATGCGATGATCGGTGATGCGATCTTGCGGGTAATTGTAGGTACGAATTTTCTCGCTGCGCTCACCGGAACCGATCTGACTGCGACGGGCATCGCCACGCTCTTCGGCCAGCTTGGCTTCTTCCTGTTCAAGCAGGCGAGATCGCAGCACGGTCATGGCCTTGAGCTTGTTCTTCAACTGGCTCTTCTCATCCTGCATGGCCACCACAATTCCGCTCGGGATGTGGGTGATACGTACAGCAGAGTCGGTGGTGTTAACACTCTGACCACCATGACCGGATGAGCGATAAACATCGATACGCAGATCGTTATCGTTGATCTGCAGGTCCACTTCCTCGGCCTCTGGCAGCACCGCCACACTGGCCGTTGACGTGTGGATACGTCCCTGACTCTCGGTGGCCGGCACCCGCTGCACACGATGCACTCCGGATTCGAAGCGCAGGTAGCTGTATGCACCCTGGCCACGAATCTCGAAGATGATTTCGCGGAAGCCACCACCATCGGTTTCGGTGGCGCTCAAAACCTCAGTCTTCCAGCGCATTTTCTCGGCATAGCGGGTGTACATGCGGAAGAGATCGGCCGCGAACAGCGCGGCTTCATCGCCACCGGTACCGGCACGGATTTCCACGATGACGTTCTTCTCATCGTTCGGATCTTTGGGCACCAGCAGCTTGCGGATGGTGAGCTCCAGCTCTTCCTGACGGGCGCGAAGCGTTTTCAGCTCGTCTTTGGCCAGTTCAGCGAGTTCGTCATCCATCTCCGCCATTTCGCGGGTTTCATCGATCTGCTTGTTCAGATCCTTGTACTCTGCCCACGCGGTGACCAGCGGTTCCATATCGGACCGCTCTCGCCCGAGCTCCATAATTTTGGCAGCATCGGTCGCCACCGCGGGGTCACCCATGGTGTGATCGATTTCGTGGAGCCTGCGCTCGAGTTCATCGAGCGTGGCACTAAACGACTGCATGGTAGCGGGCATGAACGGATTACCTCTGGAATACAAGCACAACAAATACGCCAATCAATGGCGGTCTAGATTGATAAGTATAACGGGTGCGCGCTACTTCACTGCCGGCAGGTGTCGGAGCCAGTTTGTGCCCCAGGTTCCGCGAGCGAGCATATTGCTGGCGCTGTTGATATCGGCCGGATCGAGCTGATACTTCAGGCCGTTGGTGATGGCGGCCAGTTTACCGCGATCGATGGCTTCATCCTCGCCAGCGAGAATGCGGCGAACATCGCGACGACGCTCGACGCCGAGATCGAGTGCGGAACGCAACAGCCCAAGCTCTGCCTCCCCGCCATCGGCTTCGACACCCACAACCGCGACGGCATACACCACTTGCGTGCCGGTGAGCACGTACCACGCTTTCAGCAGATCTTCCTGGAACCCCATCTCCGGTTCGGTGAGCCCCAGCAAGCCATCGACGATCGCAACCTGGGCATCGGCCGCCCCTGGATCAGCAGCATCGTGCACGAAATCCTCAGCGCTAATGCCGAAGAACGAGCCAATCAAGGCTCGCGTGAGCAGCTCGGCAGTCGAGCTGGTATCGATCATCCGAATCGGAGACTGCTCAATGCCGTC
>JAFAEA010000115.1 GCA_023424355.1 Chloroflexota bacterium
ACCAGGCCGTACAGCATATCCACCAGGAAGTTGGCGGTAAGCACACCAACCGTGGTGAAAAGGAAGATGGTTTGCATCAGCGGATAATCGCGGTTGCCAATGGCTTCGAACATCAACCGCCCCATTCCGGGATAGTTGAAGATCTGCTCCACCAGAATCGAGCCACCGACAATGCCACCCAGCGAGATCGCGAATCCGGTGAAGTTCGGCAGAATGGCATTGCGCATTCCATAGGAAATAGCGATTCGTCGCTCGGAGAGTCCCTTGGCGCGGGCCAGGCGGGTGTAATCCTCACCCAGGGTATGCACCATGGTGTTGCGCTGATTCATGATCCAGCCGATGGGTGCTGTAATAAGGAGTGAAAGTGCGGGCAGGATACTGTGATATGCCGCGCTGGAAATGAAGCCCCAGTTCCAGCCGGGCGTTTCCTCGCCGGCAAAACCGCCACCATCCGGGAACCAGCCAAGCTGGAATGCAAAATAGTAAATCAGCAAAAGTGCAATCCAGAAATACGGCAATGTGCCGAGGAAACTGCTGGTTGTGGTGATAATGGAGTCGAAGAGTCCGTTGCGTCGCCATGCCGCCCAGGTACCCAACAGCGTACCAATGACGAATGCCAGCACCTGGATGGTACCGACCAGCACCAGAGTCCACGGCAACGTTTCCTTGATCATGTGGCTGACGGTGTACGGGAAATAGCTATAGGAAATGCCGAAATCTCCACGCACCAGGGTGCGTAGATAATTCAAATACTGCTCCAGAATCGGCTCATCCGGCACGCCAAGCATGAGCCGAATTGCCTCGATCTGGTGCGGATCCACGGTCTGACTCTGCCCCGTCAAGCGGCTGACGATGGCCTGTGCCGGGTCTCCACCCTGAATACGCGGGATCAGGAAGTTCAACGTCACCGCTGCCCATAAGGTGAGCAGGAAGAATCCTATTTTGCGGAGATAGTAGTTCATAACCGTGCACCTGTACCGGGCCGGTGGCACAGAACCACCGGCCCGCGATTACTATGCGTCGTTCGGGTGACGCAGCCTTCGGAAGATGAGCGGCAAATCGCCGGAACCGGCGTATGGATCCTCTTCGGATGGCCAACCAACAGCATTTGCCGTGCGATATTCGAACCACACTGCGCCGTACCAGAGGTTGATAGTGGGCAGTTCGTTGTACTGAATCAGCTGGAGCTGCTGGGCGATTTCCAGCTGTTCCTCATCGGTTTGTGCTGAAAGGAACTGGGTGAGCAGTTCGTCGGTTTCGGGATCTTCCCAGCGCTCGAAGTTGCTGGTGGCACGTTCGCCAACCGGTGCACTGAGGGCTGAACTCAGATGATCGGCATAGTTGCGATACATGCTGCAGCCACCGCCGTGCACGTTGAAACAGAGATCGAAGTTACCGGTCGGGCGATCCTGATCGTTGAGGATCGATGGATCCGGTGTCTCCACATTCACCTGCATACCGATGTTGTTCAGGCTCTCGGCCACGATATTGGCGGCCTGCACCCAATCGGCCCATCCGGCCTGCACCTTGAAGGTGAACTCCACGTTATTCCCGTTCGGATCCTTCAATGTGTCGCCATCGTAGCTGTAGCCATTCTCTTCCAGCAGTGACTTGGCGCCATCCGGATCAAAGGCAATCACACCTTCATCGGGGATCTCGGAGGAGAGCCAATCTGACTGACCCGGCACCTTCAGGCCGCTTTGGCTCGCCGGAGTGACATAGCCAAGTTGGGCCTTTTGAACAATCTCATCCTTATCCACAGCCATAGCCACGGCCTTGCGGAAGTTCACATCGTTGAACGGTTCCTTGGTGAGATTGAAGTAGAGCGATACCAAACCACCCTGTGCGAACCAGTAGTGGTTGTTATCCGGATCGGCAGAGACGTACACCTCTTCGACATTCGGAATGTACATGGCATTCCAGTCGTACTCACCGTTTGCGAGTCGAAGCATATCCGCCTGGCCCTCGGCCGGCTTTGTGAAGCCAACTTCCTGGATGGCGATTTCATCTGCCGCCCAGTAGCTCTCGTTCTTGGTGAAGATCACCTGCTCCGAGTTGAAGCTGCCCAGCGTGTATGGTCCGGTACCGACCGGACTTTCGGCATTGATCTCGGAGACTGGATCGGAAATGCCTTCCCAAATGTGCTTCGGCACAATAAAGGTATCCACAATAGGGTGGAAAATCGGCACCGATGGCTGGCTGAAGGTGAAGGTTACCGTGTTGCCATCGGCTACTACGGTATCCAAACTGCCGGTGGCACCGCGGAGATCCAGTGCCGCATTGCTCTTCACCAGCTCGAAGGTGAACACCACATCATCGGCGGTGAACGGTGTGCCATCGTTCCAGGTCACACCTTCGCGGATGGTGAACACCAGATTCTGCGGATCAGTCCATTCGTAGCTGGATGCCAGGAACGGCACCTCTTCGCAGTTGTAGCTGTTGATGAAATAGAGCTTCTCGAACAGCAGATTCTCGGTTCCGGAGATCTTGTTGGGCGAGAATGGATTGAAGTTCGCCTGCGGATTGGATCCACCGCCCATGCCGCCACCATTCAGACGCGGAATTGGCTCGCCAACCGGAGATGCCACCGGAGTTTGCGCCATCAGTGAGCTGTACGGGAGGCTGCTGGCCATGGCTCCACCGGTTACTGCCGCCGCGCCCATGAGCAACTTGCGGCGATCGATGGTACAGGAATCGCCGATGCAGGATTTGCCATTGCTATATTTTTGCTTCGTTTGATCAGTCATGATTGTGAGCTCCTTTGCCAATTTCCGAAATACTCAATCGTGAACGGCAACACTCCTTTCAAACTGGTTTGCGGTTTGTGCCTGCGAGGCGCAGCCGCAACTTTCTCTTGTGACCAAATCGGTAGGAATCACGAAATCTGCTTCCACGGCTTCGCCATTTAGCAAGGCCAGCAGCGTTTTGGATGTCTGAATACCAAGGGTGTGCACTGGCTGTCTCACCGTTGTGAGCGATGGCACCATGTGGGCCGATATCTCGATATCGTCCCAACCAGTGATCGCCAGATCCTGCGGTACGCGAATGCCACGGCCACTCAGCGCGGCGATGGTGCCCACCGCGATTTGATCGTTGGCACACATGAGCACGTCTGGCAGTTCGGGTTGCGATACGAGATGGCGAGCCACGGATTCGCCGGCATTGAAATCGAATTCGGCCGGAATTGCTTCGGTTGGCGCGGCTATTCCTGCCTCTGCGAGAGTGGTGGCAAGTGCATCCCAGCGGTCTTGCGCATCCGGACTGCCCTCGATGGTGCCGGCAAATGCGAAGCGGGTGTAGCCATGATCCTCGATGAGATGTCTCACCAGAGATACCGTGCCGCGGTAGTTATCGACGCGCACCGTAGGAATGCCATTCACCGGATGCTGCGAAACCAGCACCAGCGGCTTTCCCGATCGCTGTACCTGCTCGATTACCTCCTCGGATACCGTGCCGCCCATAATGGCGATTCCATCCACTCGGCCGACCAGCGATTGAATCTGCCGATTTGCCCCCGGCAGCATGTGTGTGGAAAGCACCAGCACCGCCTTTTGGTGCGCAAGCGCCTGGCCGGAACAGCCTTGTACAACCTCGCCGAAGAAGGGACCGCTCAGCCCCGGAACCACAAATGCCAACGTATCGTGCTTACGATTTGCCAGAGCGCGACCGCTTTCGTTGGGGGTGTAACTCAGCTTTTCAATCGCACATTGAACCCGCTCGCGCGTGGAATCACTCACGCCATCCTGGCTGTGAATCACGCGAGAAACGGTGGCGATCGATACCCCGGCTGCTGCCGCGACATCGTGGATGGTTGCTCCCCTGGAAGCCATTCCCACTCCGATCAAAATACGTAAACGTTTACATTTGCTGGTTACCACAATACTCTTACATCAAGAAATCCGCAAGAGTACTGTGTCTTGTCGTTTGTATACGGATCGGAGGAGTAACTTGGCTGATATTCAGATCCAACAAAAAGCAATTTTGATTAATAGCAAACCGCAACTCATCATCTCTGGGGAAGTTCACTATTACCGGCTCAATCGTGAAGATTGGCGTGATCGACTGGAGAAGCTGCGCGATGCCGGCTGCAATACGGTGGCGAGTTACATTCCGTGGCTTTGTCACGAGCCGGTCCGCGGCGAGTTCGATCTCGATGGTCACACCCGCGATAGTCTCGATCTCGGTGCCTTTATCGATCTCGCGCACGAACTGGGACTCTGGTTCATCGCGCGTCCCGGTCCATTCATCATGGCGGAGATGAAAAATGAGGGCGTGCCGTTCTACCTGTACGATGACTACCCGGAGATCGTGCCCGTCACCTGGGATGGCAAACCGGCTCCTACCAGAACACTGGATTACCTCGCACCCAATTTTCTTGCCGCTACGGGAATCTGGTTCGATCACGTGATGCCAGTGCTCGCCGATCGATTGATCCAGCACGGTGGCAACATCATCAGCGTGCAACTCGATAACGAAGTGGGCATGCTCAGTTGGGTGAGCAATTCCCCGGATCTGACGGATAACGTTGTTGATGACTTCTGGACGTGGCAGGAGGATCGTTACGGAAAAGGCGTAAGGTATCCATTTACGAAGGCCAACGCACGCAAATCAATCCGATCACCGCAAGATGACTACGCCGGCAAGCTGATGTCGGATCTCGCTCACTACATGCGAAATCGCTTCGCCCGCTACTTCGATGCACTGCGCTCAATGGCAGAAGAACGAGGCGTGCGGGATGTGCCGTTTATCGTGAACATCCACGGCACCGAAGCCGGTGGAGGGGCCAGTTACCCCATCGGCATCAGTCAACTTTACGAGAGCTACGCCAAGCCGGGGTACATCTCCGGTTCGGATCACTATCTGGGTAACCTGACGTTGGCCAACGCGCCAGACTGGTACCTGATGAATGCTTACCAGGATTCCGTAAACTCAGGCGATCAACCGCTGACATCAGTAGAGTTTGAAGCTGGTGAAGGCGATTACGGCAGCAGCATGGGTGCCCGCCTCGATCCTTCGGCATTGGCGTTCAAGCTGCGTATGGCCGTCGCCCAAGGCAACCGCCTGGTCAACTACTACCTGTTCACCGGAGGTATCAACTATCGGATGGATGCACATCTCAGGGACGGTAATGATCGCATCAGCTTCACTGGTGAGCGGCACGGCACTGGAGCACCGGTGAATCCGGAGGGCGTGCTCAGTTACACCTATCCGGCCCTTACCCGCGCAAACACCACGATGTCCGCCCTTGCAGAGAAGGTGTCGGTTGCCACCGAGCAGGTCGATAACATCACCATGGCCTTTGTTCCGGACTATTACGCGACCGAGAGTGTGTATCCGCAAAGCGAACTGATGAAAGAAATCGCCACGCAGTTGAAGCGAAATCGCTTCGGTGGGC
>JAFAEA010000149.1 GCA_023424355.1 Chloroflexota bacterium
TCCGGGTTGGTGCAGTTGATGATCGGCAATGAATCGATTGCCTCGTTCTGGGCGTCCCTCGGATGGGAAGCCACAGACGATGGCTTCTATGCCACTGCCATCGGTACCTATTACGTGTACGGTTTCGACTACGAGCTGCATTACACCGATTTTGCCGATAACTACATTTCCCACTGGGTTGCGTTCGATCCTGTTCGCTTCAACGGATTCCACAGTTACACCAAGGACAAGAACGGCAACATCGTTTCCAATGGCGCAGGTCGAACCGCCGGCTGTGTTGCGCTGGGACCTGGCGACATCGATCAGCTGTATGACTTCGCGCAGATGAACATGCGCGTAGAAGTACACTGGTAACCATGAACACCCAACAGCTTCGGGTCGCGAAACCACCACGAAAACCACGGAAAATTGGCTGGATTTTCCGCATCATGCTGGTAGTGGCGATTCTTGCCGCATCCGGCTGGTACCTGTGGCCCGAGGTGACGAACCGCGTTCAAAACAATGCCTTCGATCAAACGATGGTGACGCTGGATGATGTCAATCTCCGTAGCGGTCCTGGTTTGAATCACGAAGTGTTGCAGGTGTTACCGGCTGGCACCGAAGTCGCTACCGATAACGACATCGCCAACGGATTCCGCGCAGTCGATACAGGTTCGGTGCAAGGCTGGATTTCCGTGGAGTACCTCGCTGCGCCGGATCACAACTCCATCGCCCAGGTGCAATCGGTACAGGCTGCCGAAATGTCGGTCACGGAGTCTGCGCCAGTTGAAGGACCGGTCGTCGAGGAAACCGTGGCACCCACCGTCGTGGAAGAAGTCGAGGTCGCTCCGGAACCGACGGTCGCACCGACCTACGCTCCGGTAATTGCCGAGTCAAATCAGGTCGAGGCGGAGCCGCAACCAGGCGAGCGCTGGATCGAGGTCAATCGCACCACCCGCACCGTCACACTCCACGATGGCGAGATCATCGTGGCCGAGTTCAATGCCCTCATCGGCAAGGATCCTTCGGCGGATGGCTATTACAGCACCGCAATTGGAACCTATCACGTACACGTAAAGGAAAAGGCGCTGGCCGAAACACCGTTTGCCGATGGAGTGTTTCTCACAGATTTCGTTGGATTTGATCCGGTGAGGAGCAACGGATTCCACTCACCAGTGCGCGACGAGTTCGGGAATGTGGTGGTAACAGGTGGCACACAAACACTTGGATGTGTGCGCCTATCGGAATCCGATGCGATCTCGCTCTTCGATTTCGCCACCATCGGCATGCGAGTAGAGATCCACGACTAGGCTGGCGGATTGTCCGGCAGCACATCCACATCATCTTCCGGATGTGCGTGATGCAATCGCCGTCGCACGCGGGTGGCAATCACTCCTGTTCGCGGAGCCAGCAAGAACACCACACCAAACACAATCGTTGCGGTGAGTACCACCGCAGCTCCACTCGGAACTCCCTTGTAGTAGCTGACATAGAGACCTGTGATGCCACTCAGCGCCCCGATGGAACTGCTGAGCACAATCATGCGGCGGAGATTATCCGTGAGCATGCGTGCCGTGGCAGCCGGCGTCACCAGCATCGCCAGTACCAGCACGTTTCCGACAGTTTGCAGCGAAATCACAATCGCCATGGCCAGCAGAATAAGGAAAAGCTGATCGTAGATCCACAGGTTCAATCCGGTGGAGCGAGAGAACACTCGGTCGAACGAGATGAGAATGATCTCGCGTCGGAATAGTGTCAGCGCAATCAGTACAAATGCGCCGACACCGGCGGTGAGCCAGAGATCATCGCGACTCACTCCGAGAATAGAGCCGAAAAGGAAGGCATTCAGATCGCGAACATAACCGGATTGCAAGCTCATTAGCGCAATACCCAAGGCGAAGGATCCCGCGAAGAGCACACCGATGGCCGTGTCGTTATTGATACGCCCGCTCTGACTAATCGCACCGATGAGCATCGTCACCACAATTGCAGCGATGAGTGCGCCAATTAGGAAGTTGCCGCCAAGAATGAAGGTGATGACCACACCAGGGAAAATCGCGTGGGCCAGCGCATCACCCAGGAACGAGTAACCGCGTAGAATCACGAATACGCCGATGGCCCCACAGATGATGCCCACCAAAATGATGGCCATGAATGCGTGCTGCATAAATGTGAATTGCCATGGATCGGTGAACCAGCTCATGATGCCGCCACCTCCCGCAGGGATTCAATGGAAATCAGTTCGCCACCAAAGGTTCTGGTCAGGCTCTCGCCTGTGAAGATTTCAGCTGGAGGCCCCTCCGCTACGATCTCGCCATTCAGCAACACAGCGTTATCTGCCGTGCGTGCCGCCTGATGCAGATCGTGCGTGGCGTAGACGATTGCCTTGCCCTTCGATTTGAGATCGGCAAGGAGCTCGACCAGCATGTCTTGTGTCGGGACATCGACTCCGGTGAACGGCTCGTCCAGCAGAAGGAACTCCCCCTGGTTCACCAGGGCGCGGGCCAGGAAGACACGCTGTTGCTGGCCACCGCTGAGCGCATCGAT
>JAFAEA010000174.1 GCA_023424355.1 Chloroflexota bacterium
GATGCGGATGGCTTGAACTGGCTGGCCAAACAGGACGAATGGTGGAATCAGATTCCGGAGCATCGGCTGGTGCTTACACCGCATCCGTTGGAGTTGCATCGTCTCAGCGGTATCGAAGTCGATGAGATCGTCGCCGATCCGGCTGCTGTTGCCGAGCAACTCGCCTCCAAATGGAAGCAGACGGTCGTCGTCAAATCGGGTTTCACCGCGGCGTCAAACGGATCTGACACGGTGGTGAGCGATCTCGCACCGACCTCGCTTGCGACGGCCGGTTCCGGAGACTGCTTTGCCGGAGCCATTGGGGCGTTTCTTGCGCAGGGGTGTGATGCCATCGGAGCGGCAACGCTCGCGATTGGCATCGGCAGCCGTGCGGCGATCAAATTGGAAGAAACGTACGGCGAAGCGGGTGTTATCGCCAGTGATTTGCCCGATGCCATGGCGAAAGCCTTGAATACACTAAAGTCGATTTGAGAGTGAGGAGAATACGAATGGTTAATACGATTCCTGAAAATCTGGACCAGACACCCGAACTTACTGCGGTGGATATCATGCCGGCGGGCGTACCTGCCGTTTCTCCCGATGCCTCAATTGCCGAGGTGCTGCGCACGATGGTGAATCACGATGTCGCTGGAGTGGCAGTTGTGGAAAACGACGAGATCGTCGGCATCATCACCGAGAGCGATGTTGTTGCTCGACAGGCAGAAGTCGATGCTCCACTGCCGGTTCCGTTTTTCGATGCGATTTTCGTCGTTGATGCGGGCCGTTCCTATGAAGAAGAGCTGCGCAAGGCGTTGGCAATCAATGCTTCGCAGCTGATGACGTCGCCGGTCACCAGCATTCGTTCCATCGCCAATCTTGAGCAGATCGCGACCGTGATGATTGATCACGATGTCCATCCGCTGCCAGTGGTGGATGAGAACAACAAGTATCTCGGGATTGTGAGCCGACGGGACCTGGTGCGCGTGATCGCAGAGTTGGAGACCAGGGTCTCATGAACCTGCAGGATATCGTTGCAGATTGGCAAGGCCGCCCCACATTTGCCGTTATCGATCTGGATGCCTATGCCCAGAACGTGCGCGCCATGCGCGCCTGGATCACGCCTGGGGCCCGCTACTGCGTGGTTGTGAAGGCAAACGGTTACGGGCTCGGAGCCATCCCATTGGCGCGTGTAGCGCTGAACAATGGCGCCGATATGGTTGCGGTCGCGACTGTGGATGAGGGCGCCCAGCTGCGTCGTGCGGGTATCACTGGCGAAATCCTGCTGATGGGTCCAATGGGACCAGCAGAGAAGGATCTCGCGGTCGGTATGGACATGACCGTGGTAATGAACGATATTCCGTTCGCCCATGGATTGGCCCGTACCGTGCGTGAAAATGGCCGTATGGATCCGCTTAAGGTGCACCTAAAGGTCGATACCGGTATGCGCCGCATGGGTGTGCAGCCGAAAGATGCCGTAGCTGCCGCCAAAAAGATCATGAGTTTCCCCGAGTTGAAACTCGAGGGACTGATGACGCACTTCGCTTCGGCGGATATCCCGGATCTCACATCCGCCAGGAAGCAAGTGGAAGTGTTCGATTCCGTGGTCGCCGATCTTGAGGCGGCTGGTATCGATATACCCATCAAGCATGTCTGCAATAGCGCCGGTACCGTGCAGTTCCCGGAATGGCACAAGAATATGGTGCGGAGCGGCATCGCCACCTATGGTGTCCGACCAGCCCCACACATTCCGTTGCCAGGAGAACCCGGTGAAATGAAGCAGATCATGACGGTGCACAGCATGGTCACTCGCGTGATTCCCCTGGAGCCCGGCGATTCCGTGAGCTATGGAGGCACCTGGACCGCGACCGAGAAGACGCGTGGAGCGCTGATACCTATCGGATATGCCGATGGATATCTGCGGAGTCTCAGTAATCGTGGACGAATGGCCGTAGAAGGTGAATCTGCGCCGGTTCTCGGCCGGGTTTGCATGGATCAAACAATCCTGGAGATGCCAGCGTTACTGCCGGCGAAAACCCGCCAGCATGTGGTGGTAATTGGCAATGGCACAGAGGAGACCCCTGGCGCCCCCGATCTTGAAGAGCTCGCGGAATTGGGCGAAACGCTCCCGCACGAGTTGATGACCACATTGGCGCATCGTGTTCCGAAGTTGTATGTGCAGAATGGGAAGCTCGTTGGCCTCGCCGATCTCGAAGGCTACCGGGACTATTAGGCTCCTGTTGATCAAATCGGCAAACCAAAAAACCGGAGATGCAGAACAATCTGCACCTCCGGTTTGTTTTCAGGACTGGTTTAGTACGGGCTCTCAATCTCTCGCGAGATCTGCTTGAGCACATCGATATCCTTACGGATAACGAAGGTACGGCCACTCATGTCGTCGCGCACGTAGTTGAGTGTGCGATCGTCCATCCATCGGTAGATGGTGGGGCGGGTGACACCCAACTGTTGGGCGGCGTTGCCAATGCTGACCAGCTCGTTGCTTTCGAACGCGCGGTATTTGGCAAGGGCCAACATTCGTCCCAGATCAGTATCCCAAAATACTCGGGGTACCGAATAGTCATCGGCCGCTGCCGGCCAAAAGAGAAGCTGAAGCACCGAATCGATTGCTTCCAGCACCTGATCCTTGGATTCTTTGCTCTGGCCAAGGGCCAGGCGTGCCAATCGGAGGAGGTCTTGTCCCAACGGCCCATTGCGCAGCTGTGTCAGCGTGAGAGGCTGGAAAGCCTCCGGTGCCAACTGGGTCACCAAACGATGATGGTGACTGTAAACAAGCTGCAGGGCGTTGTCCATGACCGCCTGGTAGTCTCGGGGCTCGGACTCCACGATGACTCCTTTCTGGTCTCCAGGCTCACCCCACGTGAGCGAACAACGGTTAGCAAATGCGTCTGTTCTGGGTGGAGACATCGTGTGTGTCCAACCGAACTGTACGATCGGATTGTACTTTCGCGGCGATCATCGTGTCAACGGTGTACGTACGATCTATTCATAACGGTTTCTTCACAATGCCTCGATTTCGCCGTCTTTACGCCGATATTGATTGAGCAGTCCCGGAAGCTTCCGGCTGAATTCGCCGTTGGACACCACTCGAGTCACACCGGCGGCCTTCGCAGCCCGGAATCCATCCACATTTGTGTGCGATCCGAACGCGACCACCGGGGTAGCGCCGCCAAGGATTGGCTTGAGTGCATCCCAATCCACCGGCATATTGAAATCCACAAGCGCGGTCATTGCCTCCGGGGCTTCTTCCACCAGCTCGGCTTCGGATTTGCACAGTTTCATTTCATACCCGAGTTGCTTTAGAACCGCGCGAATCCGCATACCGAAGAACACATCCCGGCTGAGTGCGGCTACCGATCCCATTTCTCGCTCCGTCATGACTCTTCTTTCACTTCAACGAAAGCATCGGCATGAGAATGTAAGTGATGTACATCCGATGCTGATAAGAAGAGGGTAGTCCGTTTCGATCCAAGGTTGCCACCACGGGATGTTCGGGTATTCGGTGTGCGTGGTGGGAACTCAGGAGAGACGATTTTGGGTGAGGTTGGGCAGACGCGCCCGCATCCTTTGACATTGTCAATTCGGCCCTTCTATTATCCAGAGCAAAGCGGCCGGGGAATCCGGCCAGAATCAACGAAGGCGGCCACAACCCCATGAAAAAACCGTCAACTCTCGCTCGTCTAGCAGGTGCCTGTGCTCGCAATCCCTGGAAGGTAGTCTCCGCCTGGGTGGTGATCTTCCTGGCGGCCATTGTCATCGCGGGTGCCGGACTCGCCGGTGTGCTCAGCAACGAGTTTGCCCTGACCACTGATTTTGATTCCGTGGTTGGCCTCCGCGAGGTCGAGAACAGCTCAATCTCCGATTCCGTGGCCATTACTGAAACCATTGTGGTGCGTTCCAACGATGGCTCCACCATTGATGATCCCGCCTTCCGCGAGCAGGCGGATACCGTTACGGGAGCGGTGCGTTCGCTGCAGGGCGAATGGGAGGGCACGGACGCCACTGCGCCACCAGACCTGATCGCGCTCTCACGCAACGAGCTCAATGAATCGTATGTGCTCAACTACTTCGAGATTCAGGATGCACTGAGCAATCCCGTGGCCCAACGAATTGCCAACGAAAGTGGCGCCATGGATCAGGTTAACGGACTCGTCTCCGAAGGACGAACGATGCTCCTGATTCCGGTGGTGATTCAATCCGACGAGTATTCCATCCCCGATTACATCGACGTTGTAGAGCAATTCGATAATCCCCAATTTTCGGTAACCACCATCGGCAATCTCTCCATCAACGAGATGTATCAGGAAGTCGTAGCCGAGGAGCTGGTTTCCGCCGAGATGATCGGTGTGCCGATTGCAGTCATTGTTCTTTTGCTCGTATTCGGGTCGCTGGTTGCACCTGTGGTGCCGCTTGTACTGGGCGTGCTTGCGGTAGGCATATCGATGGGTATCGTCACCATCATTGGGCAGTTTGGGGATCTGCAATTGTTCGTGCAGAACATGATCACCATGCTCGGTTTGGCGATCGGGATTGATTACTCGTTGTTCCTGGTCGAACGCTTCCGTGAACAGCGTTCCCGCGGTTACTCGAAGGAACGTTCGATCGAAATCGCCGCATCCACGTCCGGCAAGGCGGTCATTTTTAGCGGAGTCACGCTGATCTTGGCGATGCTTGGCGTGATGCTTGTCCGCATCAACATCTTCTACTCGCTGGCCGTGGGTGCGATTGTGGTTGTTGCTGTCGCGGTGATTCTCACCGCCACGCTGGTACCGGCACTCCTGCAGCTTGTCGGCGACAAAATCGATTGGCCACGGAAGAAGCCGGTGCGGGAAGAGAAGATCGATGGCGAGAATATGTACCACGGCTTCTGGGGGCGCATCACCAAGGTGGTGGTCGATCGTCCGTGGGTGAGTGTGATCTCTGCCATCGGCGTGCTTCTGGTTCTGGCGTTCCCGGTTACCCAGATGCAGACGGGATTCAGTCGCGCCGGGCAATTGCCACCGGGTGAAGTGACCGAAGCCTATCAGGTGCTGGAGACCGAGTTCAGTGCGGGCCTTCTGAGCCCCATGTACGTGGTGTTTGTGGGAGAGCAGTCCCCTGAGTCGGATGCAGCGATTGCGGCCTACATAGAGCAAATGACGGCCTCAGGAAGCTTCGTGAGTATCACCGAGCCGGTGTGGGATGACGAGGGCAGGGTTGCGGAGATCCAGGC